>CBDTUP010000007.1:0-19589 GCA_965363685.1 uncultured bacterium
TTGGCAAACAACTGGAAACCGGCCCAGTCATAAAGACCATTTTCACGCTGCTTTCCAAGCCCATCCACAGGCATCAGTTTTTACTGGGCAAATTTTTCGGACTCACGCTGACGTTGGCGGTCATGCTTTTTCTGATGACCCTGATTTTTCTCTTTGTCCACTTCCTCCGTGAACGGACCGTGATCGAGGCGGTGCTCCAGGAGCACCTCCATGATCTCGCCGATCATCGGGCCCGGTGGAATACCGAGATGCTCCATGACTGTGTGGCCGTTGATCGGTGGGCGTATTGCCGCCAATTCCTCTCGACTCTGTAGGTCCGCGATAGCTCCCTCGAGTTCGTCAATTCGCCGCTGGATCTTCAGCGCTCGGCCGGCGTTGGCCGTCGTCACGTCACACCGAACCAACTGATTGAGGTCGTCGAGCAGTGGTCCGGCATCGCGCACGTACCGGCGGACCGCCGAGTCCGTCCAACCCATCTTGAAGGTGTGTGGGCGGAGATGCAGGAAGACGAGCTTGGCGACGTCGTCTATCAGACGGCCTTCATACCGCAATGCTCGCAACCGTTCTTTTGTCATGCGGGCTCCCACCACCTCATGGTGATGGAACGTGACTCCTCGGGGGCCGAACTCTCTCGTTGCCGGCTTACCGATGTCATGCAGCAGAGCGGCCAGGCGGATCACGAGCCGTGACTCCGTCTTGTCGACTACCGCGATGGTATGAGCGAGGACGTCCTTGTGTCGCTGCACAGGGTCCTGCTCCATTCTCAGGAGCGACAACTCCGGCAGGAAGCAGTCGGAGACTCCGGTCTCCACCAAACCCCACAAAGCATCCCGAACGTGGTCTCCGACCATCAGCTTGGAGAACTCGTCGCGGATCCTCTCTGCCGACACGATCTCCAGCCGCTGAGCGAGGGCGGGTACGGCAGCCAGTGTCTCCTCTTCAGGTACGAATCCGATCGTCGACATGAATCGGAACAACCGCAGCATCCGCAGTGGATCATCCGTAAAGGAAATCTCCGGTGCCATCGGTGTCCGCAGTTGGTTGCTGGCGAGATCGCCAAGCCCCCCGAACGGGTCGACCAATTCCGCATCGGGGAGCCTCAAAGCCAGGGCGTTCACCGTGAAATCCCTGCGGGAAAGGTCGGTTTCGATGTCATCCGAGAAGCTGACTACCGGCTTACGTGACTCGTCCCGATAGACCTCAGCCCGGAAGGTCGTGATCTCATGTATCTGATCATCCTTCCGCACTCCGATTGTCCCGAATTGCTCGCCGACGCCGTAGACGGCGTCCGCCCACTCCTCCACAACCGAACGGATCTCGTCGGGGCGGGCACTCGTCGCAAAGTCGAGGTCGTCCGGCTCCCGTCCCAGGAGAGCATCCCTGAGAGAGCCTCCGACGAGGAAGAACTGATGACCGGCGTCGTCGAACAGCCGCGCCATCCGGACAGCCGGCGCATCGGCGCGCACCAACCATTGGAGCCGCTCAGGAATCATGCAACCAGGATAGGACAAGGAAGCCTCCCGGCTTCAGTCATCAGCAATCAGCAATCAGCAATGCCCCACCACACACCTCTTTCTTGCTGAGGGCTGAAAGCTGAAAGGAGCCGCCCGAAGGCGGCTCCTTTCTCACCCCTCTCTCCACCCGGAGAGAATTAGTTGTCAGACGGTGACCAGACCCATCTGCTCGGCCTTCACTCGGAAGTCGTGCGGGTTCGAGGCATTGGCTACGGCAACCTGGAAGGAGATCTGACCCTTTTCGTACAGGTGCAGGATCGACTGATCGAATGTCTGCATCCCGTAGAACTCGCTCTCGGCGATCACGTCGACGATCTCGCTGGTAAGTGACTCATCGACGATGCGGTCGTAGACACGACCGTTCATCGTCAGTACCTCGACCGACGGGACACGGCCCTGGCCATCTACTTTCTCGAGCAGTCGCTGGCTCACGACTCCTTTGAGAGTGGCTGCCAGCAGTAGGCGAATCTGTTTCTGTTGATAGGGAGGGAAGAAGTCGACAATGCGGTTGATCGTTTCGGTCGCATCGATCGTGTGCAGTGACGACAGAACCAGGTGCCCGGTCTCCGCGGCCTGCAGTGCAGCCCGGACAGTCTCAGCATCTCTGATCTCGCCGATGAGAATGACATCGGGGTCCTGCCTGAGAACCCGTCGGAGAGCCTGATTGAAGTCCTCCGTATCCATGCCGATCTCACGCTGTGACACGATCGAGTTGTTGTCCCGATGGAGAACCTCGATCGGGTCCTCGATTGTCACGATGTTCACTCGTCGCGTGACGTTGATGTAATCCACCATCGATGACAGTGTGGTGGTCTTGCCAGATCCGGTTGGACCGGTGACAAGAACGAGACCGCGCTGCTCGACCGCAAGCTTCTCCAGGATGTTCGGTAGCCCTAATTCTTCGAAGTTCTGCGTGGTAGGTAGCACCCGACGTAGAACGAGGCTCACAGACCCCCGTTGACGGTATACGTTCACTCGAAAGCGTCCGAGCTCCTTCTTCCCATAAGCGAAGTCGGCTTCGCTCGTTTCGCGGAACTCCTTGGCGGCACGCTGAGTGAAGATCGTCTGGGCGTAGGCCTCAGTGTCGGTGGGAGAGAGCGGCTCGAGGCTCGTCGGGTTCAACTCACCATCGATTCTCATTACCGGGGGCGATCCGACCTTCAAATGCAGGTCGGACGCCTCCACTTCTATGACTTTCTTCAATAGGTCATCAAGCGCAACCGCCATCAACGTCTCCCATACTGGTCCGAGGGAGGTATCGGCAGCCGGAGGCGACTACTTAACGAACTTCCCAGAACTCGCCGGCAGCTTTTTCTGCCAACTCCAGAGCCCGCCAGGCCGCCGGTTCTGACTCGCCGTGAGGCGCAGCACCCGGATCGATGACTCCGGCCAGGCCGGAGAAGGTCGCAGACACCGAAGCCCGAATGGCGTTCACGTCATAGCCGCCTTCGAGGAAGACAACTGTCCGCCCGGCGGGAACGAGTTCAACCAGCGAATTCGCCATATACGCATAGTCGGATTCGATCAGCATCACATCCGCGAGGGGGTCGTCCCTGTGGGCGTCGTAACCGGAACTCACCAGGAGCCAATCCGGAGCGAACTGACGGGTGACGGGCAGTACCACCCGCCGGAAGGCTTCTCGGTAGACGTCGCCGTTTGTGCCTCCCGGAACAGGGATGTTCAGGTTCCGACCAGCACCGGGCCCATATCCCGTCTCGTCGAGCCAGCCTCCTCCTGGGTAGTACGGAAACTGATGCAGGGATATGTACAACACCCGTCCATCGGTCACAAATAGTTCCTGTGTGCCGTTGCCGTGATGGACGTCCCAATCAACGATCGCCACCTTTTGCGCCTGATCAGCAAGAAACCTGGCCGTGAGGGCGGCGTTGTTGAAGATACAGAATCCCATGGCCCGGTTGGAGAGAGCGTGGTGGCCGGGCGGTCGCACCAAACAGAAGGCGGCATCTGCCTCTCCGGCCCGCAATCTCTCAACTGCCAGTGGTCCTGCACCCGCCGAGCGAAGAGCGGCTTCCCAGGTTTCGGCCACCGCGTATGTATCGGCATCCAGGTCACCCCCTCCGGCCGCACAGAAACCCTCAATCGCGGTTATGTACTCGGGTGTATGCAAAGCGGAAAGCAACCGCTGATCTACCGGCTCCGCTGTGGCTTCGACGATCTCTACCGGGGCGAGTTCGAGCCCTTCCCTGGCTGCAATCAAACGATCGGGTCGTTCGGGATGCCACAGCCGCTGCTGGTGCAACATGAAGGATGGGTGTTCGACCGCCAGTACTCGCATGGCGACTACTTTGCCACAGGAGGCGTCCCTGTCCCCAGCATCTACCCTATACACCGAGCCAATTTGTGAGCAGCGACAAAAGCATGACCGGCAGATTGAAGATACGCGGAACGTGGCCCAACCCCATCGTCTTCCGGCGAGGGTGGTCACTGGCGACCGCACGGCCGTGGAATGAGGAGAGTTCCGACGCTCATCTTCGCCTCGTCAGGGGCAGTGCCGAGTTTCTCCGAGAAGCCGCCCAGAGGGTGCCCCTCGACGGCGGAGCGGTGCTGTCTCCCCCACTGGCAACCGGCACCACCACGGTTTGGAAGGAAGCCGGGTTCAGCCCTCACCTCGTTCTCGACATGTTTCAGAAGGATCTGCTCGCCCGCCAGGCACCTCCCGCAATCCCGGTGATTACAGGGGACGACGATGAGTGGGGGCGGGCGATCGTGATCGACCGGGCCGCCTTCGAGCCTCTGTGGCGCCTGGGCGCAACGGGCCTCAAGGAAGCCCTCAACGCGACCCCCACGTCCACGTTTCTCACCGCCCGCTCAGACACCGGCGAAACGGTCGGCTTTGCGATCGTCGGAGCCGGAGCCGCCACCGGATACCTGCAAAGAGTCGCCGTCGATCCACAGCATGCGGGCAAGGGCTACGGCCGGGCCCTGGTTCGGGCCTCTCTGAGTTGGGCTCGCAGGCACGGTTGTCGCACAATGCTCTTGAACACTCAGCCCGACAACGAGCCGGCGGGAAAGCTCTACGAATCGGAGGGATTCACCCGTGTCGCCGCTGGCCTTGTGATCTGGAGTTACCGGGAGGAATCATGATTCGGATCGTCACAGACTCATCGAGCGATATCCCGCCCAATCTGCTGGAGGCACATTCCATTGAGGTGGTTCCACTGACGATCCGCTTCGAATCGCAAGAATTTGTTGATGGGCTGGACCTCACCACGGCCGACTTCTGGCATCGACTGGTCGCCGCCGAGGCACTTCCGGAGACGGCTGCGCCCAGCACCGGTTTGTTTGGAGAGCGATATCAGACGATCGCTGATTCCGGAGCGGACGGAATCGTAGTGATAACGATCTCGTCGGAACTCAGCGGCACCTATCAGTCGGCCGTGATCGCGGCGGAGCAGTTCGATAGCCCGCTCCCCATCAAAGTGATCGACTCCGCGTCGGTCGGAATGGGACTCGGCCTGCCCGTTCTGGCGGCCGCAGAACGCGCTGCGGCCGGAGCATCTCTCGAGGAAGTGGCCGCCACCGCGACGCGCGCAGCTGCATCAACAACCGTTATCGCAGCTCTCGACACTCTGGAGTACCTGAAGAGAGGAGGGCGGATCGGCAGTGCTCAAGCCTTCTTCGGGAGTCTCCTCAACATCAAACCAATCGTCACCCTCGAGAATGGCGTAGTGACTCCATTCGGTCGGGTGAGAACGCGGTCCAAAGCGCTCGCCGCGCTCGAGGATCGAGTCGCAGCACTCGGACCGCGTATACGTTCCGTCGCCGTCTTTCATGGGGCTGCCCCGGACGCCACAAGGTTCAGTAGCTCCCTTCAGGAGCACCTCACCTCCGAAGTAATAACGACGTTGCTCGGCGCAGTGGTCGGAACTCACACGGGCCCGGGCACAATCGGCATCGCCTACTCAACCGATTGATGAAAGGCCCCCGGACCGCATGCCGTTGACGCTCACTCAGGGGTCCTAGTGCCGCCCCAACTACCCGACCGCTACCAGTTCGAGGTTCGCCTCGGCCGCGCCGGCGACGTGGAGGAATGGCTGGCAACGGACACCTCACTCGATCGCCCGGTCCTCATCAGGATTCTGGGTCCGGAGACCACAGCAGAGCGGAGAGGCGACTTCCTCGAACTCGTGAGGGGAGCGGCGGGCGTCACTCATACACACGTTGCTTCGATATTCGCGGCTGACGCGTTGCCCGACGGGGCGTATTCGGTCTCCGAGTGGGCTGGTGGACTTACGTTGAAGCATCGCCTCGAAGCCGGGGACACCCTCCCTGTGGCCGAGTTTCTCCCCAACGCGGCCGGACTGGCCGAGGCTCTGGCCGCTCTTCACGAGAGCGGTGTCCTGCATGGGGCAATCAGTCAAGATGCCATCTTCTTCTCTCTCGCCCACCCGGCCAAGCTCGCCGCTTTCGGGAGCCACGCAGAAGGCACTACAGCCCGCAAGGATGTGCGCGACCTTGCCGAGACCTTGGTCACAGCGGTGACGGGCGGCGTCACGCAGGACGTTGCGCCCTCACAGGTGGTGGACGGCCTGTCCCCCGGCGTCGACCGCGTGCTAGTCCGTGCGATCTCCGGGGAACTAGACGCGGCCGGTTTTGCTGAACTCTTGCGTGCCGCTCCCAGTTCGATCGTGCCTGCCCCGTCCGCGGCAAGGCCCTTCTCGTGGCGATGGGTGCTGCCTGCCTCGATTCTTCTGGCTGTGGCTATCATTCTCTTCATCGTCGGCCGTTCGCTCAACGCTGAGAATCAGGACCCTCTGTTGTTCCCGGTAACTCCTGGTCCGACCGTCACCACCGCCTCGCCGACCTCCACCACGATTGCCGACGCTCCCGGCGGCCCGATCGGCGCCTCATCGATAGTGAGTGTCGAGGTCTTTGACCCTGAGGGGGATGGAGCAGAACACGATCGCGAACTGCCCCACCTGACGGACGGCTCGATCACGACTACCTGGAACACCGAGCGCTACGACGATCCCCTCCCCCTCATCAAGAGCGGCGTCGGGTTCACCGTTGAACTCAGTGGGACTCCGGCCGCGGTGGAGTTGTTGGGTTCGTCGAACGGTATCTCATACCGCCTGTTCTGGGCTCAAGTTCCTGCCTCCTCCCTGTCCGAATGGGAGCCGGTAGCCGGCGGATCAATCAGGGATGGGCGGGGAGAGGTTCAACTGCCCCCGCGCACAGACGGGTTCTGGTTGATATGGCTGACCGACCTGCCGGCCGATCAGGAGGGTGGCTTTGTCGGACGAATCGGCGAAGTACGATTCCGCTCATGACGGCACGCTCCGGCGAAGACCTGCTGCTGGTTCAAAGGTTCGTCGGAGGCGATCGCTCTGCCTTCGACGACCTGATACGTGCCCACGAGGATCGAGTGTTCTCTATTTGCCTCAGGGTCATGGGCAATAGGGAGTCCGCTCTGGACGCCACGCAGGAGACTTTCCTGACGCTCTTCCGCAAGGCGGATCGTTTCACAGGCAAAGCCGCTTTTTCGACTTGGTTGTACCGGGTGGCGATGAACACTTGCTACGACCAACTCCGGAAGGAGAAGCGCCGCCGCGCGGATTCCCTCCCCGACTAACACGATCCTTCCGACGAGACGGCTCAGGTCGGTTTCACCTCCGTTGAGCTTCGCCCCGACCTCGAACAGGCACTAGCGCAAGTACCCGAGGAGTTTCGAGCCGCCGTAGTTCTCTCCGACCTGGAGGATCTCGCGATTTCGGACATCGCCGCGGTATTGAAGATTCCGCCGGGAACCGTGAAGTCGAGGATCTTCCGCGGTCGCCGATTGCTGGCGGACATCTTGCGGAACCAATCTGACCCGGCGCGACGTCCAAGGAATGATCGAGATGCATGAGCACCAGTTCGACCTGATCGCCGCGACCGCCGACGGCACCGCCTCCCCTGAGGAAGCGGTGCTGGCCGCGCGCGCGGTGGCCGCCTGTGAGGCCTGTGCCGAGGAGTTCCGCCTGCAAACCGAGATCCTGGAGGTGTTGCGTAGCACTCCCCCGGCCGCCATGACCGACTTGGAACGGGCCGCTCTGCACCGATCCCTCACGGCCGCAACCAAACCGGCACGGGCTCCAGGTTGGTACAGGCGCTATGCGCCGCGAATAGCGGCAGTGGCTGCGGGCTTCGCAGTGGCCGGGTTGGCTTCTGTGGCAATGCTCAGTCAGCTTGGCGGCGACACTGCGGTGACCTTCAACGAAATCAGTTCTCCGTTGGGAGACGAGAGTTCCGCGGCCGACACGGCAGAGGCTCCGATGGCCGGCGAAGGTTTGCTTCAGGATCTAAACGTCTCTTCCACTGAGGTACCAATGCCGGCTTCGGCAGATGATGCAGGCGGAACCGAGGAAATGGCTGCCGACGGAAGCGATGATTCGACGTTCTATCGCTCCGTCGCCCTACTGCCTGAGAATCTGGAAGCTCTGCTGGCAGGTGATGTGCCCATCGAAATGGCCGAGCAATTCGACGTGGCCCTCGAATCGTTCACCGTCCTCTGTCCGGACGTCGCTCCAGATCCGGAACTTACAGAGGTGGCCGCAGAAGTGACCTTTGATGGAGAAGCAGCTTTCGTACTCGTCTATTCGTCAGAGGGTGCGCGTTTTGCGTCTGCCTATGCAATACCTTCTTGTGAGACCCTGGCTGAAGCCACCGACGAACCGTAACCCATCTACCGGCGTGGCCGCCGTCCAGCCCAGCTAACCTCTACTGCATGGACGAATTCGCTATTAAGTTCGCCGATTTCCTCGAGAGCACCTCCACGAAGGTGCGCGAAATGACCGTTGATCGCATCAGCCGAGGGCTCAAGATCGCTGCGCTCGGCCTGGTGGCGGCAACTCTTGTCTTGATAGCGGTCATATACCTTTTCATCTCCATCATCCGGGCCCTGGCGGTTCCGCTCACGGCCTCCGGAGCTTTTGCGGTGATTGGGGGATTATTCGTGCTCGGTGGTGCGTTCATGTGGTGGAAGCGAAATCAGGAACCCGAGGAAACATAACCATGCCTGAGAAGGTAATTGTCATCGGGTCCGGCCCTGCCGGACTCACAGCTGCTTTGTACGCAGGTCGGGCCGACCTCGATCCGTTGGTGTTCGAGGGAAGTCAGGCCGGTGGTCAACTGATGATCACTACCGACGTGGAGAACTTCCCGGGATTTCCGGACGGAATCATGGGCCCGGAACTCATGGATCGGGTCAGAAAACAGGCCGAAAGGTTCGCTCCGCGGATTCATACCGTGGACGTCACGGAAGTCGACTTCTCAAACCGTCCGTTCAAGGTGTCCGTAGGCGCCGACGAATACGAGTCCGAATCTGTGATCATCGCCACTGGAGCTTCCGCCCGCTGGTTGGACATTCCTGGTGAAGAGAGACTGCGTGGTCGCGGTGTGTCCGCTTGCGCCACCTGCGATGGCTTTTTCTTCCGCGACAAGGAACTGGTTGTAGTCGGCGGGGGTGATTCCGCGATGGAAGAGGCCCTGTTCCTCACGAAGTTCGCCTCGAAGGTCACGATCATCCACCGACGCGATGAGTTCCGGGCATCGGCCATCATGGCTCGGCGAGTCCTCGACCACGAGAAGATAGAGGTTCTCTGGAATACGGTCGTGGAAGAAGTCCTCGGGGAGGATGAAGTAACGGGAGTGACAATCAGGAACATCGTGACCGACGAAGCCACGGACATGGAAACGGACGGATACTTCGTTGCGATCGGCCACACGCCAAACACCGAGCTTTTCGAAGGCCAGTTGGCGTTGGATGATGCCGGGTACATCGAACTCCGGGGCGACGGTTCGACGGCCACCTCCGTGGAGGGCGTCTATGCAGCCGGCGATGTCGCCGACCATGTCTATCGCCAGGCCATCACCGCCGCCGGCACAGGTTGTCAGGCAGCCATCGACGCTGAACGTTGGCTGGCCGATCAGGAATAGCGCCCCAAACTCTGGGCGCTGAGGATCCTTAGGAGGACCAATGAGCAACAAGATTACGATCGACGACGCCACCTTTGAACAGGCAATATCGGGTGACAAGGCAGTCATTGTCGACTTTTGGGCCGAGTGGTGTGGCCCCTGCAAGATGGTGGAGCCGATTCTCGAGGAGATCGCCGGCGAGTATTCCGACAAGCTCGTGCTGGCCAAGCTCAATATCGATGACAACCCTCAGAGCGCTGCCAATTACGGCGTCATGAGCATTCCGACCATGATCGTCTTCAAGAATGGTCAGAAGGCCAAGACGATCGTGGGAGCACGTCCCAAGCATCAGATGCTGAAGGAGTTGGCCGAGTTCATCGGTTGACTCAGGTGCACCCGCACTGCCCAACGGTTACCTGCCACATTATGGGTTGTGTCTGACGAGGTCCGGTTGGGTGAGTTCGTAGTACGTTATGGCCATGCGGCTGTACAGCGTTGGTGACTCCGGAGAGCCGATCCGCGACATTCAGGGTCGGCTTTCTTCTTTGGGGTTTGACTGCTCTCCCGACTATCGAGGTGAATTCGGCCCCGGCACGAAGGCCGCGGTTGGTTCCTTTCAGAAGGCACGCGGACTCGACGCCGACGGGATCGTAGGACCCGATACGTGGCGCTCGCTCTACGAAGCCGGTTTTCGGCTCGGTGATCGAATCCTCTATCACCGGCGTCCAATGCTGCGGGGGGACGACGTCGAGGAGCTTCAGCGCCGCTTGAACGCCCTCGGATTCGATGCCGGGAAGGTCGATGGCATCTTCGGCCCGGTCGCAGCCGAGGCCATGATGGACTTCCAAACCAATCGGGGAATGGCAGTGGACGGCATCGCCGGGCCCCAAGTCATCGCAGAGCTTCGTCTTGTGGCAAGGGCTTCCCGCAAGACCGGCCGGGAGGCGGTTCGAGAAAGAGAATGGATGAGAGGCTTGCCGAGTTCGCTGGTCGGTAGCCGAGCTTGCTTTGATCCGTCGTGTCGGGATGAAGAAGAAGCGTCGGCGGCCTGGTCGGCAGCTTCCGCTTCCGCCGGCCTCTACCAGATTATGGGAGGCCATCCGTTCGTGTCCAGAAGCATCGATGTCTTCTCCACAGAGTCGATTCGCGCCCGCCGGGCGAACCGATTGGGAGCCGACCTCATTGTGTCTCTTCGGTTGCCGCAAGCCGACGACCCCGGGGTCTACTTTTTCGCTTCTGCGATGAGTCGGAGTGATGCCGGCGCTCTCCTCGCCTCAACAATTGCTGCACAGCTAGGTCTTCCAATGGACGGTCGAGCGAATCCGATCCTGAAACACACTCGATCGCCGGCCGTGATCGTGACTCATCCCGAACTTGGGGATCGCCTTTCAAAGGGAATCGTCGCCGGCATCAACGGCTTCTTCGTCGAAGCCGCTACTCAGGAGTAGAAGTCGCGATAGATCCGTTCCAATTCGTCAAGTGACGAAAAGTTGATGACCACTTTCCCCTTGTCTCCCCGGTACTGAATCTTCACAGGAGTGCCCAGATGGTCAGACAACCGGTGCTCCAGTTCGATTATCGCCACCGGTCGCACTTCGGTGACCGTCCGTCTCTCCTCGGGTGCAGATTGATGGGTTCTGATCCGAACCGCATCCTCAACCTGTCTCACCGACCAGCCCTCCTCCACCGCCCTTGCGGCAATGTGTTCGGCAAAGGCGACGTCCTCGAGGCCGAGCAGCGCACGGGCTGCTCCAGCGCTGAGTTCGCCTCGCTCCAACATTCCCTGGATGGCGGCCGGCAATTGAAGCAGTCTGAGGGCGTTGGTGATCGTTGCGCGATTCTTGCCGACTCGCCGTCCGATTTCCTCGTGTGTGAGGTCGAAGTCCTCGAGTAGCTGCCGGTAGGCAGCAGCTTCTTCGAGTGGTCCGAGGTCCTCACGCTGGACGTTCTCGATGAGCGCTTCCGTGAGAGTGCCGCGATCATCGGTCGTCCTCACCACCGCAGGCACGTCCACCAGGCCGGCGCGCTTCGCCGCTCTCCACCGACGTTCTCCAGCAATGAGCTCGTAGCGGCTCTCTTCTACCTGGCGAACCACGATCGGCTGAAGAACGCCCACCTCCACAATCGACGCCGTTAGCTCCTCTAACGCACCTTCGTCGAACGCTACCCGCGGCTGGTTGGGGTTGGCCTCAACGTGATCAATCGGCAAGACGGCGTATCCTTGGCTGACTGAATCGTGCTGGGGAATTAGCGCTTCCAAACCCCGTCCAAGGCCGCTACGACGTGTGGGCATTGCTTCCTCCCCTACTCACTCTTGTGTCTCTGTATGAACTCGCGTCCGAGTTCCCGGTAGGCGATCGCTCCCCGACTCATTGGATCAAATGACTCGATCGGTTCGCCGTATGACGGGGCCTCAGATAGGCGAACCGACCTCGGGATGATGGTTCGGTAGGCCTTGTCGCCGAAGTGCTCACGTACCTGGGCCGCGACGTCGGCTGACAACTTCGTCCGGGCGTCGTACATCGTGAGAACGACACCGCCGACCTCGAGCTCTGGATTCAGGCTTCCCTTGACTAGGTCGACGTTCCGGAGCAGCTGACTCAATCCCTCGAGTGCGTAGTACTCGCTCTGAATCGGGATAAACACCTCGTCGGCCGCAGCCAGTCCGTTGACGGTCAGCAGACCAAGCGATGGCGGGCAGTCGATGAGCACGACGTCATACAGGTCCGTGGCGTCTTTGAACGCCATCTTGAGTTTCAGTTCCCTGGAGAACATCGATACCAGTTCGATCTCCGCGCCCGCGAGGTCGATCGTCGCGGGAATCACATGCAGGTCTCGAACGCTGGTCGGCTCAATAACGTCAACTAGCGTTAGCTCTCCTATAAGCAGATCGTACATTGAGGCTTCTATCATCGAACGGTCGATACCGAGCCCTGAAGTTGCGTTGCCCTGGGGGTCAAGGTCCGCCAGCAGTACCCGCTGGCCTTGGTAAGCAATCGCCGCAGCGAGGTTCACTGCGGTAGTTGACTTCCCCACCCCACCTTTCTGATTGGCAATGGCAACGATGAGTGGTCTTTGTTCATTCGTCACAAGGGTCAATGATAAGGATCCTGCCGCCCCCGTCAAGGACCTCTGGGGAAATCGCAATCACTCTTCCGGTGTTCGGTGGCGCTGCAGTTGCCTCGTTCCCTCGACTGAGACCGACCGCTACTCGGCCGCCATTGGAACATAGGTGACGCACCGCCACCGCCAGACGAGATGGGTTCATCACGCCCCTCGCCAGTATCGCGTCAAAGCTGCCCCGACTGCCGGCTATCTCGCCCTGCACTGGCTCCACATTGTCGAGTTGGTGCACACGAACGAGCCTTCGGAGAAGTTCGACGCGCCTACCTGAGCGGTCGAGCAACACCATGCGAGTGTTCGGCCACAGAATGGCGAGCGGAACGCCGGGCAAGCCGACACCGGATCCGACGTCGATCGCCGTCGCCGGCGCCCTTGCCGGCCACCCCCGGGCAAACGACAGCGAATCGCAGATGTGGCGATCCCAGATCCGAGGGGCTTCGTCGGGACCAATACCACCAGCAGGCAAAGCCTCCTTCTCCAGCCATGTCGCATATGCAGCTAGCAGAGTAAGCCCTCGTTCGTCCAACGAATACCCCGCCCAGGTGGCGACCCTCCGTGCCTTATCTAACTTGTCCATGGTTTGAGCATAGTTTCACGTGGAACGCCAGAGCGGCAAAGCCTACGTTCCACGTGAAACAAAGAAGAGGCCCACCTCGCGGGGGCCTCTTCTAACCTTCTTCTAGTGAGCACTACTCGGCGCTGACCACAACGCTCCGGTGAGGTTCCTCGCCTTCGGAGTATGACCTGACGCCGTCAATCTCGCCGATAGCGTCGTGAATGACCTTACGATCGCTCGGATTCATGGGTTCCAACATCACCTCGCCACCATCCTCGAGAAGCTGCTCCGCTAGGCGCTGTGCATATATCTGCAAAGCCTCGCGGCGCCGCTCGGCGTAGCCCGCGATATCCAGACGAAGTCGGGTACCCTCACGGATCTTCCGTTGGGCAACGGTACGGGTGATCTCGTGGACCGACTGCATGATCGATCCTCGGGAACCGATAAGCGCCTCTGTTTGAGGTCCGTCCACCGATGCGAACACAATTCCGTCTTCTCCGTGTGTCTTGACTTCGCCTTCGAGGCCAAACGCGTCTACAAGGCCCTTCAGGAACGAGTCGACGACCTCTACACGATCATCCATCGTCGCTTCGGGGGCATCATCAGCCGATACCGCATCACGGTCCATGGTTTCCTCCTGCCGCTGAGGGCGCCGTGGCTTCTTCTCGGCCTTCGGCTTGTCTTCGGTTCTCTTTGGTTTGCCAGAACCCTGTCTTCCGGAACTCTGCTTTCCGTTTTGGCTGTTTCCCGCCTGGTGGCGGCGTTGCTGCTGACCGCCCTGGCGTTTACGACCATCACCGCCTCGGGATCCTTCGCGACCCTCTTGAGGCTTCCGGCGTCGCTTGCGTTTCTTCGGCTTGGCCTTCACCCGTACTATCGCATCGGACCGGCCAATGCCGAGGAAACCCTTGTCCGGCTGTTGGATGACTTCAACTTCCGCTAGATCGACGCTGGGAAGACCCAACTCGGCCAGTGCCGCTTCAACGGCGACCTCGACAGTACGTCCTTTGACTTCCACCCACTCCACTAGCTTCTCCTCCTACGCTGCTTCTTCTTGGCAGACCCTTGCGGTTTGGTCTGCCCTTCTTCTCCGGTTGGCGGTGATTGCTTTGGCTCGTCCTTAGGTGGGGGAGCAGGGCGACCGTCCATCCGGAAGATCATCGCCTGCTGTCCGAGCCTGAATATGTTCGAGGTTGCCCAATACAGCGTGAGGCCGGCCGGGAAGTTCCAAGAGATAAAGCCAATGAAGAGCGGCATGAACTTGGTGATGGTCTGCATCTGCTGAGCTTGCTTGTCTTGTGGACGCCCGTCGCGCGGCTGAGCATGCCACTGCTGGACGAACTGAACCGCGACCATGAGGGCCATCAACACCAAATACGGGATCGTGGCAACCAGGCCGTCTGTGCTGTAGATCGTCGCAGGCTCGAATCCCAGATCCATTCCCAGGAAGCGACCGCCCCCTTCTACCAAATGTTGGTAAAGATCGGAACCCGCCGGTATTCCAGAATCTACAATTTCCTCTGCGCTGGCCGCGCCTCTCAACACCCGGAACAAGGCAAACCAGATCGGCATCTGCACCAGCAGGGGAATAAGACAACCTCCCGGAGTAGCGCCGGCTTCCTTCTGGATCCTCATCATCTCTGCCTGGAGGGTTTGGGGATCGTCCTTGTGTTTGGCCTGCAGTCGCTTGATTTCGGGCTGGATCGTCTGGAAGGCTCTGGTAGATCTCGTCTGCTTCAACGTCAACGGGAACAACACGAGGTTGATCAAGATCGTCAACATGACGATCGCTACCCCGTAGTTCGGAACGACGTCGAAGAACACACCGAGGAACCACCCGAGCACCTGCTTGATGGCATCAAACCAGGCCATCAGTTGGTCTCCTCTCTTTCAGGTACTGGATCGTGCCCGCCCTCGCGAAAGGGGTGACAACGTCCAATGCGGCGAATCCCCATCCATCCTCCTCGGATCAACCCGAATCGGCCGATCGCTTCGTAGGTGTATGAGGAGCAGGTGGGCTGATACCGGCAGTTCTTCCCCAAAGTGGGGGAGAGAGCCTTCTGATAGACCCTGATAAAGGCTTGGGCAACGCCGGCGGGTCCGAACCCGGCCCGTATTTCCGTCACGCCTCTGACTCCTCATTGGCGATGGCCGTTTTCAGCCACCTGACTAGACGGTCGAATGGGGTGTCAACGACCGCTGCGGAAGCGACTATCACGTAGTCGGTTCCTTGTTGAAGCGGTACCCTGCGAACCGCTTCCCGGAGTCGCCGCTTCGCTCGATTGCGTTGCACGGCGCCCCCTACCTTGCGCCCCACGACAAGTCCGACCCTCGGGGGTCCGACGGGCCCGGGCGCTTGCACGACAACAAGCCCACCACTGTGGCGACGGGATCCTTGTCGAAACACTTGCTGAAACTGTCTTGGGGTCCGGAGCGAGAGGTACACCGTCCTAGACGGCGATTCGCTTCCGGCCCTTTTGACGGCGACGTTTGATGATGGCGCGACCGGCGCGAGTCCGCATCTTGCCGCGGAACCCATGCTTCTTGCTGCGTCGGCGCACGTTTGGTTGATATGTGCGTTTCATCGGGGAGAACTCCGAGGTCGAGGTGCAACGAGCCTACGGATGAGGACCACCCTTTGTCAAAGCCCCTCCATGCCGTCATCGTACTGGTGTTCGATACGCGAGAAATATAGCTAACGCGCGAAAACCCGTTTCGAGGCGAATTGTCCACATTGGCCACGCTCGGAGAGATGCGCTCTAGCCTCAAAAACCCCCTCTGACCTGGCCTTTTGTTGGGCGTCGAATAGCCCACAGGTAGTCCACAAGCACGATTTTCGCCGTCTTGAGGCCGCCGTACCTCAGTCCATATACTCCGCCTCCGCCGTCAGAACACAGAACTACCGGGCACTTCCCCATGTGCGATGTTCGTGTGTTTTGCGCGGTCTGAACCCGGTAAGAAGGGAGTCCGGGTGTTGTGAAGCATTCTCCACATGGTGTGGAAAGACCTGTGGAAATGTATCGAGGAAGGATGGAAGGGAAGTTGACTCAGGTGCAGTCGCCAACAGATTCGTGGACTTCGTTCCGCAAGGTATTGCAGGATCGAGTCTCGCCCGTCACGTGGCAAACCTGGCTGGCCCCGCTCGACGTTCGCAGGCCGGTAGAGAGTGAACTCACGCTCGTGGCGCCGAGCGATTTCCACAGAAGGTGGATCAGCGAGAAGCACCGCGAAGCGATTGAAGATGCCGCTCTGGCTACTTTCGGACCCGACGTCGACGTCCAATTCGAGACCGGCACGATGACCCTTCCTTTCGACGAAGAGCCCGAAGTGGATTTGCCCGAACCCGAACCGGCTCTGCCCGCTCGAATCCGGGATCGTTCGCTCAACCGCCCCGGCAGCAGGCTCCTGCCCCGGTACACGTTCGAACACTTCGTCGTTGGCCAGTCGAACCGCTTCGCACATGCTGCAGCCATGGCCGTCGCCGAGCAACCTGGTACTCACTACAACCCCCTCTTCATCTATGGAGGAGCGGGCCTCGGCAAGACTCACCTACTTCAGGCCGTCGGGCACCACGCCCTTGAGTTGGATCAACATTGTGTGGTCCGCTACGTATCGTCGGAGAACTTCTTCAACGAGTTCATCGAAGGCATACGCTCGAAACGGATGGATGAGTTCAAGACCCGCTACCGGACAACCGACGTCTTGTTACTCGACGACGTACAGTTCTTCGAGGGTAAGGAGCAGCTCCTCGAAGAGTTCTTCCACACCTTCAACAATCTCTATGAATCCGGCAAACAGATGGTTTTCAGCTCGGATCGGCACCCACGTCACCTGGACACCCTCGAGGATCGTCTCAGGAGCCGGTTCGAGTGGGGCCTACAGACCGACATCCAGCCCCCCGACGTCGAGACGCGCCTGGCGATTCTTCGTATGCACCAGGAATCGATGGGTAGCCCGATGCCGGAGGATGTCCTTCTGTTCATCGCAGAGAACGTCGAGGACAACATTCGAGAGCTGGAAGGAGCTCTCACACGAGTGACCGCCTTTGCCGGCCTCACGGGACACCTGGTGAACCTAGAGATGGCCAGAGACGTCCTCCAGGATCTCGTTCCTACCGCCGCCAGCCGTCCGCTGACCGCTGAGCAGATCATGGAGCGAGCGGCTGTGAACTTCGGCTTCTCTCCTGTCGATCTGCGGGCCAAGAGTCGCCGCCAACCGCTCGTCCTCGCCCGCCAGGTGGCGATGTATCTATGCCGTGAGCTGACCGACCTCTCTCTGCCTCAGATAGGAAGCCTCTTCGATCGCGATCACTCCACCGTTCTACATGCGGTTGACAAGGTGAAGTCGCTGATCCAGACGGACCACGAGGTTTTTGAGCGAGTCACAGCGTTGTCCCAAGAGCTGAGGACAACATGATCGAAATCCACAGCTCCGGCCACGGACGTGCCCCTCTGTGGGAAGCCTCTCAGATGTCCCCAGCCGCTGTGTACGCGGGAAACGTGGTCTCACCTGGCCTTTGGCTGAGTTCTCAACAATCCACAGCCCCTATTACTACTACTACCGTTAATACTTAGGAATATCAGAAGGGATAGACATCCGTGCGCATTCGAGCGGAACGAGACGATCTCGCCGACGTGTTTTCTCGGGCTGCCCGAGCAGTCGGACCAAGAGCGGCGTTGCCGATTCTCCAGGGGGTCCTCTGTGAGGTTGCCGGCAACACACTCCGGGTGACCGGAACTGATCTCGAGATCACAGTGCGAACCATGACTGAGGTCGAGGTCCTCGAGGAGGGCTCGGTAGTCGTACCGGCAAAGCTGGCCGACGGGGCAATCTCAAAGATGCCACAGGGAGCCGTGACTCTTGGCTCCAACGACGGGGAAGTGGAGATCCTGGGAGCAGGCCCGGCGTTCAAGTTCCGCGAGCTGCCGGTAGACGAGTATCCCCAACTGAACGATCCAGATTTTGGCGAAGCGGTAGAACTGGACGGTGATCTGCTGGCAGCGGCTGTGGCACAGGTATCCAGTGCAGCCAGCGGAGATTCAGCCCGGCCGATCCTGACAGGCGTGCTGGTCGAGGCTACGGAAACCGGGACCCGCCTCGTAGCAACCGATTCCTACCGTCTCGCTGTACGGGATCTCCCCGGTGTTGTCCCACCTGCCACCGGGCTGATACCCGCCAGGGGGCTGAGGGAACTGAGCAAGACGGTGGGTTCGGCGAAGGTGCGAATGTCTCTCGGAACCCGTGAAGCCGCTTTTGGCTCGGACAGAGGAACGCTCTCTCTGCGCCTCATTGAGGGGACGTTCCCGAACTACCAGCAGTTGCTTCCGGAGTCTTACCCGAACAGGGTGATCGTGGCCAAGGCCGCTTTGTTAGAAGCCCTCGCTAGGGCTGCTCTGGTCGCTGAGGATCACATCCCTGTGCGTCTCAAGCTCATGGAAGGCGGCGTGGAGATGACCGTCACGCGCCAGGACGTTGGTGGCGAGGCGGAGCACCTCCCGGGCGAGTTCTCCGGTGAGGACGATGAAGTACTCATTGCTTTCAACCCGAGGTATTTGGCGGACGGAGTCTCATCTATCGAGGACGACCGCATTGAGATTCAAGTGATCGACGGGCTCAAGCCCAGCGTGATTAGGGGTGTGGAGGCGAGGGATTTCCTCTATCTATTGATGCCGGTCCGGATCTAGGCGGCTGAGCGTTCGATGCAGGTCGACTGGGTCGAACTCTCTGGTTTTCGTTCGTATAAACATGTTCGATTGGACCCTGAGCCGGGTATCAATGTCCTGGTCGGGGAAAACGCAACCGGCAAGACGAACGTTCTGGAAGCGATCGCCTATCTAGCTTCTCTGCGCTCCTTTCGTGGAGTCGCTGAAGCAGCACTCGTCAACGACGAAGCCGAGAGTGCTGTTCTGAGGGGAAGTATCGACCGTACGGAGGGGTCATCACTGATCGAGGTCGAGATCCCGCGTCAAGGTCGGCGACGGGTTCAGGTCAACCGGCAACGCCCTGGCAGATCGAGTGATTTACTGGGACACCTACGGGTTGTCGTGTTTCTTCCGGACGATCTCGACATTGTGAAGAGGGGGCCGGCGTATCGGAGGGACTTCCTCGACGCCGCTGCCGTCCAGCTCTGGCCGGGGTCCTATCTCGATCAGCAGGAATATGAGCGGGCAGTTCGCCAAAGGAACTCGCTCCTTCGCCAGGAGGGTAGGGACGCCGATTCGGTGACGCTGGCCGTTTGGAATCAGAGAATGTCACAGGCGGGCGCGAAGGTAATGGAGCGGAGAGCCCGCACTTCTGAAGCTATCTCACCCTGGATCAAGTCGATCTACGAGCGACTTGCGGGGGAGGAGGTGGAAGTGAGTTTCCAGTACCAATCTCGATGGAGCGGCAGCCTCGAGACCGCTACCTCGTTGGCTGATCGGGAAAAGGCACTCCTGGACGCACTCGAGGACTCCGATCGTGTTGATAGAGAACGGCGG
>CBDTUP010000008.1:0-18976 GCA_965363685.1 uncultured bacterium
ACGCGCATTTGCTCGGCCATGACCTCACGGAGCAGGTCGATGGCCTCGATGATCTTCATCGACGTCAGCTCATAGAAGACCCGCTGAGCCTCACGGCGAGTGGATACCAGCCCGCGCTCTCGAAGGACGGCGAGATGCTGCGAGACGTTTGCCTGCGGTAACTGCAACTCATCGCACAGCTCCATGACAGATCGTTCACCGTCCCGTAGCGAGTTGATGATCAACAAGCGTTTTGGGTCGGCGATGCCTTTACAAACTCGGGCGTGCAGTGCGAGGAGTTCGTCGGCGACAGAATGCATGACGATGAACATAGTCGACGATGCATGAAAGTAGGAGCGGAACAAAGAAAATCCCGGGAACCGGTTGACGGGCATTGCCGCCCATAGCAAGATTCGTCGATGCGCATATGCGCATCGGGGAGATCCAGCAAGAAGGAGGGACGATGACCTCAACTGATCATCAGACCGAGCCGGCCGCAGACGAGACCACTCCAGAGAGGGAGAAGATGGTCATCATCGCGGCCTCCGGGGACCTCGACAAGGCATGGCCGGTATTGATACTCGCCACCACCGGCGCCGCCTACGGGATGGACGTAACCGTCTTCTTCACCTTTTGGGGCCTAGGCATCCTCAAGAAGGAGGACGCCGGTCTAACCGGCGAGGATTGGCGTCAGAAGATGCTTTCCATGTTCCACAACGCCTCGCCTCAGAAACTCGGACTGTCCAAGCTCCATTTCGCCGGCATGGGCCCGGCCATGATGCGAGGCCTGGCGGAAGACCACAACGTCGCCTCGGTCCAGGAACTGCTCGATATGGCGATCGACTTGGGAGTCAACCTGTGGCCATGTCAGATGACGATGGACCTGATGGGTCTCAAAGATGAACACCTCATCGATGGCCTTTCAGCCCCGGTAGGAGCCGGTTCAGCAATTAGCCTCATGAAAGAGGCAACTATCAGTCTTTTTATCTAGAAGGGAGACCACGTGGCAGACATCACCGTCGACGCTCGCAACCTGCAATGCCCAATGCCAGTCCTCAAACTGAGTCAGGCAGTGACCGGAGCCAGCAGCGGCCAGACGATAGAACTGGTCGCGACCGATCGGGGCGCTCTCAGCGACATCCCCGCCTGGTCGAAAGACACGGGCAATCCACTCAAGGAGCAGTTCGAGCAAAACAGCGAGTACCACTTCGTCGTAGAAAAGGCTTGAGACAGACGAGTCCAACGCCCCCGGCACGGGGAGTGGGGCCACCGACACGTCCAGTCCGGAGTGAACCTGGGAGGACAAGCTGAGGTACGGATTCGTCATCGATCAGACCAAGTGCATTGGCTGCCATGCCTGCACGGTCGCCTGTAAAACAGAGCACGGTGTCCCGCTGGGCGTCAACCGTACGTGGGTCAAATACGTCGAGAAGGGGGCCTGGCCGGACACCAAGCGCTTCTTCTCGGTGATGCGGTGTAATCATTGCACCGACGCGCCATGTGTGGCCATCTGCCCTACTACCGCTCTCTACAAACGCGCGGACGGCATCGTCGATTTCGACACCGACCGCTGCATCGGCTGCAAGTCCTGCATGCAGGCATGTCCCTACGATTCTCTCTATATCGATCCGAACGAGCACACCGCGCAGAAATGCAACTACTGCGTACACCGGGTGGAGATCGGCCTTGAACCGGCTTGCGTCGTTGTCTGCCCCGAGCACGCAATCATCGCCGGTGACCTGGACAATCCCACATCCGAAATTGCCGGTTTGGCGCGAACCAGAGTCACGACCGTTCGAGCACCGGAGCAAGGCACCGGACCGAACCTGTTCTACCTGGGAGCCGATGGGGCGAATATCGATCCTCTGGCTGCGACGTCCCTCCACGATGGTGGCATCTGGCGCGAACCCGCGGCGGAAGGATCGTTCATGGCCGTCGACCTCACGCCGAAACCAAACGGCCACGGTCCCGGTGGGAGCGCGGTCACGGATCATGCCGGCGCTCCGCCCCGGGTCGTATACAACACCGACCATCCGGCTCCCTGGGGCTGGCGGGTCTCCGCCTATTTCCTCACCAAAGGCATCGCCGCCGGCCTGGTCATTGCAGTCGCAATGGCGATGTTGTTCGGCGCCCCTCTCGACAATGCGTGGATGCGCTGGGCTACGCCGCTCGTGGCAGGCCTGTTCCTGGCGCTGACCGGCGTCCTCCTGGTGTGGGACCTCAAACGTCCGGATCGATTCCACTATCTGATCATCAAGGGGAACCCCGGATCATGGCTGGTACGTGGTGCCTGGATACTCAGTGCGTATGCCGCCGTTCTGGCGGTGTGGTTTCTTGCCGGCGTTCTCGAGGCCGATGGATTGGTAGAGATAATGGCCTGGATCGGCCTGCCACTAGGCGCGGCCACGGCCGGGTACACGGCATTCCTCTTCGGTCAGGCAGAGGCGAGAGACCTCTGGCAGAGCCCAACACTTGTCTATCACATGATCGCCGGTGCCCTGGCAGCCGGCGGAGGTGTGGCGCTCATGGCCGCCCTCGTTTTCGAGGTAGGCGAGACCGCCGAACGGGCCTTCGGGTGGACATTGGTGATTGGAGCAGCGGTACTCGGCCTGTTCGCCCTCGCCGAACTCGCGACCCCGCACCCCACGCGCAACATCTAAGCCGCCATGCACCACATGACTCGTGGCCGTTTTGCCAGGGAGTGGTGGATCGGAGGTCAGCTGATAGGAGTTGTGATACCGGTGATCCTCGGCGCCATCATGATCTCAGGCGGAGCCACCTGGATCGGCGCCACAGGAGGGTTGGCGGCTGCCGCCGGCATCTGGTTCGCCGACAATGCATTCGTCAAGGCCGGACAGAGCGTTCCGCTCTCGTAGGAAAGGGATTCGTATGACTACACAACGAGAACCAGACCTCGAGATTCCCCGGCTGCTCCCGGACGGCGAACTGACGAGCTTCCCCCCTCCGGACCGATGGGACGATTGGGACGAGTACGACGCCCAAGCCTGGCCCGACCGCGTCAAGCACAACGTTCGCATGGTGCCGACGACTTGTTTCAACTGTGAGTCGGCCTGCGGATTACTGGCCGTCATCGACAAAGAGACGGGCGAGATCCGCCGGTTCGAGGGCAACCCTGCTCACCCCGGATCCCGCGGGCGCAATTGTGCCAAGGGCCCGGCGACGATCAATCAGGTCTACGACCCGGAACGAATCCTCTACCCGCTGCGACGCAAGGGGCCCCGTGGTTCAGGCGAGTGGGAACGGGTGTCGTGGGACGAAGCACTCAACGACATCGCCGGGCGCATGCGCAAGGCGATCCAGGAGGACCGCAACGACGAGATCATGTATCACGTCGGGCGTCCCGGCGAAGACGGGTTCATGGACCGCACCCTTAAGGCATGGGGTGTAGACGGGCACAACTCCCACACGAACATCTGCTCCTCAGGTGCCCGCGTGGGGTACGCCATGTGGATGGGGCATGATCGTCCGTCGGCGGATTTCGCCAACGCGCGTTTCATTCTTCTGCTCTCGGCACACCTGGAAACCGGCCATTACTTCAATCCGCACGCACAGCGGATCATGGAGGGAAAGCAATCGGGAGCCAAGCTCGCAACCATCGACCCGCGCCTATCGAATACCGCTTCCATGTCGGACATCTGGCTGTCGCCTTATCCAGGAACGGAAGCGGCAATGCTGCTGGCGATCGCCCGGTTGCTTCTGGAATGGGACGCAATAGATCGCGGGTTTGTCGAACGCTGGGTCAACTGGGACCAGGCTCTCTCAGAGCGATACCCCGACCGGCCGAACACATTCAATGAGTTCATCGAGATCCTCAAAGAGACCTACTCCTCCTATACCCCCGAATGGGCGGCCGAGGAGTGCGGTGTCGATTCGGTACGGATCGAAGAGGTAGCCAGAGGTATAGCCGACGCCGGTCACCGATTCGCCAGCCACACCTGGCGTTCCGCCGGGTCGGGCAACCTCGGCGGTTGGCAGGTGGCAAGGTGTCTGTGGTTTATTCACGTGCTCACGGGCTCGGTTGGGACCAAGGGAGGCACATCACCAAGCGCCTGGGACAAGTTCAAGCCGGCTCATTGGAACATGCCGCCGACCCACAACCGCTGGAACGAATTGCTGTGGCCACCCGAGTATCCGCTTGCACACCATGAGCTGAGCATCCTCCTCCCCTACCTGCTCAAGGAGGGCAGGGCAAAGCTCGACACCTACTTCACGCGGGTCTACAACCCTGTGTGGACCAACCCCGATGGATTCAGCTGGATCGAGGTGCTCACCGACGAAGAGAAGGTCGGATTGCATGTCGCGTTGACTCCGACCTGGTCCGAAACCGCCTGGTACGCAGACTACGTTCTGCCCATGGGCGTCGCCGCCGAACGCCACGACACGCACTCCTACGAGACGCACGCGGGACAGTGGCTCGGATTCCGCCAGCCCGTCTTCCGCGTCTCCGGCGAGCGAGACGGCCACACGTACGACCGCACCTACGAAGCGAATCCGGGCGAAGTGTGGGAAGAGGTTGAGTTCTGGTTCGATCTGTCGTGGCGGATCGACCCCGACGGTGAACTCGGAATCAAGAAATGGTTTCAGTCTCCGAACGATCCGGATCGACCCGTTTCGGTGGACGAATACTACGGATGGATGTTCGACAACTCTGTCCCCGGGCTACCCGGGAAAGCAGCCGCCGAGAGCATCACACCGTTGGAGTACATGCGGAAATACGGCGCAGTTGAAGTAGAAACCGACATATACGAGGTCCACGAACGGCCCGTCGATGTTCCCGAAGTTGGGATGGACGGACTGGCGCGCAAGGACGGTGACATCGTCGGCGTCCGGGTTCAAAACGACACAGTCACCGGCTTCAAGTCGCCTTCCAAGAAGCTCGAGTGGTGGTCAAAGACAATGCACGAGTGGGGCTGGGAAGCAGAAGCGATTCCCACCTATCTCAAGACCCACGTCTACTGGCGCGACATGGATATGGCCGGCAACGAGCGGATACTCCTCCCTATCTTCCGTCTGCCGACCCTGATCCATACTCGCTCCGGCAATGCCAAGTACCTGTATGAGATCAGCCACGGCCACCCTTTGTGGGTCAATCCGGTGGACGCCGACGCCATGGAACTCGACACTGGTGATCTGGTGCGAGTTAGCACCGATAGCGGTCATTTCGTGATTCGGGCCTGGAGGACCGAGGGCATCCGGCCTGGTGTGGTGGCTGCCAGCCATCACCTAGGGCGGTGGCGCCTCTCCGATGACATGGGCAATGAGCGTTGGTCATCGGCACTCGTCGACATCACGAAGACCGGCGATTCCACCTGGATGCTGCGACAGAAGAAAGGAATCGAACCCTTCACCTCCGACGATCCAGATTCAGAGCGAATCTGGTGGAAGGATGCAGGGGTCAATCAGAACCTGACATTCCCCACCCACGCCGACCCGGTCTCGGGAATGCACGCCTGGCATCAGCGGGTGCGAATAACCAAGGCAGCGCCGGAAGACCAATACGGTGACGTCGTTGTGGATACCTCGAAGAGCTTCGAGGTCTACAAGGAATGGCTGGCGATGACCAAGCCTGGTCCAGGACCGGATGGAACTCGCCGTCCTATGTGGCTCGACCGACCGGTGAAACCGACCCCGGATGCGTATCGTATCGACTCATAGATTCTGGGTATGGGTTCTCGGTCCTGGCATGACGGAATGCCACGGTGGATGAAAGCCTCTGAGTACCGTATGAACCAATGACAGCATCCCCTATTTCAACAACCCCCGCCGCGGCCACAGCGGCCGCCGAGGAAGCGGCCCAATGGATGAGGATCGCACGCGACTGGCACCCGGGTAGACAGAGGGTTGCCCAGATTGATCTCACTCCGTCCGAGGCCTCCGTCGTTGCTCTCTTCGATCCGGCCGACGAACTGACTCGGCGAGCCAAAACATGGAGTTACGAGGTGACCGGCAGTCATCTCTCCGATCTGGCCCGGTTCGCGGCGGCTCTAGCGAGAGCAGAATCGGATGCCTGGTTGTCCGACCGGGGGCACATCGCCACCCGGGCATATCAGGATCGGCGGTTCCTGCTGGGCGATCGGATCCTCCATTGGGCAATACCTTGGTTGGATGCGGTGGCCCGGCAGTATCCGTCGGTGACGGTAATCGCCACCGACACCAAGGACCAACTGCTGCGGCTTGGCGAACTTCATCGCCCGGCGCCCGCCCTTTCGGGAACCGAAGGACTGGTTGTTCCGGGATTCGATGGATATGGGCCGCTGGACATCTCGGCACCCTTCGAGAAATTGATGCTCTCGATCTGGAGCGGTTCGGTGCTCCTCAACGGCTATCTGGGTGGTTTGTTCGGTGAACCATTGACGTCGAGACAACTCCCCCGCGACTGGGATACCATCCCCGGTGCACGCCGGGCAATCGAGGCAACCTACAGGGCTTCAGCAACACGCTGGGACGAACTTGCAGAGCGAAACCAGGGAACAGCCCAGCTTTGGCGCGATCTGGCCAATCGGGCCCGACGCTCGGCCACCGTCCTAGCCCGCTGGAAACCCCTTCGGGATATTTCTGATGAGGTGAGTTGGTAGGAAGGCCCTTGGCCCCAAGCCATTAGCCGTTGGCCGTTGGCAAGAGGTAATAGGCAATAGGCAATAGGCTCCGAGCCTGAGGCCGCAGGTCGGGATCGGCGGATCTACGACCGGCGAAAGCTCCGCGACTTCGGCTGAAGGCTGAAAGCTGAGAGCTGATAGCTCCCGACCCATTAGGGTTCCGGCATGACGCAGCCTCCTCCAATGCTGAGACCGCTGGCTGTCGGTGAGATCATCGATGCCGGGATCAGGATCTATCGCCGAAACTGGCGCGTGCTCTTCGCCATCAGCGCCACCATCGTCATCCCTTTGAACATCCTCAGCTTCGGCCTGGCACTGATCGCCGCTCGCGAGGTAGACAACCTTCCAACGCTCGACACTGCCGATGTCGTTGATATCGACTTTTCTGCGTTCTATACGTGGATCGGAGTCGCCCTGCTGACGGGGCTGGTGAGCTTCCTGGCGCTGCTGATCGTCAACGCCGCAACTCTGCGGGCGGTCGCCGATGGCTACCTCGGTCTGACCCCCGATCGGAAGGAATCGCTCTCGCTGGCGATCAAACGCCTCGGGGCACTGGTCGGTGTCACCCTGCTCCAGGTTCTTGCCATCGGCTTGGTCTTCGCCATTCCGATTGTTCTGATTGCGATCGGCGGCAACGGCGGCGTCCTCCTTGGAATCGCCGCCGTGCTCGCGGGCCTCATCGTCGCCCTTTGGTTAGGTATCTCCTGGACGGCTGCGATACCGGCAATCATGGTCGAGCGAACGGGACCCGCCGAAGCTCTCGGCCGATCGATGCGCCTCGTCAGCGGGCGGTGGTGGCCGGTATTCGGAGTAGTCATTCTCGTGGCAATCATTCGTTCGGTGATAGGGGCGGTGGCGGGGATCGGCTCAGGAGCTATCTTCTTTGCCGCTCCCGACAACTTCGTACTGACGGCCACCGTCGACACGCTTCAATCGACGCTCGTCGACATCGTGCTTCTGCCATTTGCCGCCTCGATCACCGCCGTTCTCTACTTCGACCTGCGGGTTCGCAAGGAGGGCTTCGATCTGGAGCTTCTCGCCAGATCGATCGGCTCAGGTTGGTCCCGACCCACGGCAGAGCAGCAGCCGGGTAACTGGACCGCGCCGACCGAGACTCCCCCGGCCAACCCGGAACGCTGGAGCGCTCGTCCGCCGCTTCCGCCACAGGACAACGTGCTGCCGCCCCAGCCACCCGGAGCGGAACCATGGGACGCAGGGCCACCCGGAACCGGCTAGCCGCCGCGGCAGCCGTGGGAGTTTTTCTCAGCGCGCTCGTTCTCGTAACGGCAGGCGACAGCGTTGCTGCGCAGGAAGCGCCGGGATTCGGTCTGCCCGCCGACGATGCACGTCGGTTGGTTGTCGACATTCTGGATGATCCGCGCTTCACGTCACGCCAGAGCGAAAACATTCTCAATCGAATCGGGAGGGCGCTATCCGGATACGTCCAGAGAGCGATCAACTGGTTCAACCGAACCGTCCTCGGAGTCGGAGAAGATTCGACCGGCGGCCGCTTCCTCTTCTGGACGATCATCACGTTGATAATCCTCATCGGCGCCGCGTTTGTGGCTTCCCGACTTGCGAAACGCCGGTCGGCAAGCCTGGCAATCGAACGGTCGACGGGGAGGAAGGAACAGGAAGCGGAGTCTCCCGAGGCACTCGAACTCAGGGCCGCCGCAGCCCTCGAACGGCGACAACACGAAGAGGCAATCCGGCTGTATTACCGGGCAGGTCTCATCCGACTCGGGCGGCGCGGGGCAATCGAGTATGAACCCTCACTGACGAGCGGAGAGGTCGCAGATATGATCCGATTGGCCGTATTCGATCACATCGCGCAGACTTTCGACGGTGTTGCATACGGACGGCGAACGTCAGACGCCGACCAGGTAACGGCTGCCCGCGCCGACTGGGAGAAGCTCTTGGCAGGCGGTTCTTGATGAGAGGCAGAGTCGTGACCATCGTCGCCGTACTCCTGGCCGTCAACGTCGCCTTCGTTGTCAGCGACCTCGTTCTGAACACTGAGCAGGTCTCGGGTCCGGCGGCGAGTTCGTACGTTACGACAGGCGAGGGAACGGCCGCCTGGCACGACCTACTCGAGCAAACCGGCCACGAGGTCAGCCGTCGACGCGACCCCGCAGCTCAGCTGGATCCTGGTTCTACCCTGATCCTGCTCGAACCTGCGCCCGATAGATTCGATGAGGCGATAGCCCGCACCATCAGAGCCTTCGTCGAGGATGGAGGCCGCCTGGTCGCCGGTGGAGCATTGCCCGATTGGATGAGCTCGATAGTCGACGGCGACCTAGCGTGGGCCCCGGTGCCCATCGGCACAACCAAGCCGGCCAATCCGGCTCCCGAGACGACCTACGTAGATGCCGTCGCAATCAACAGCATCGGAGCCTGGGATCGACTGCCGGACGGTTCCGAGACGCTACTTGCCGATGCCGAGGGCAGAGTGGTAGCGGCAGCTTTCGACCACGGTCGTGGTCGCATCGTCCTGCTGGCGGACGTGACCGCAGTTATGAACTCCAGTATCGCCACGGCCGACAACGCCGCCTTCTCGCTCGGAATCGTCGGCGAGGACGGCAGACCCGTCGTGTTCGATGAGTACGTCCACGGATACGCCGATGAAGAAGGTTTGACGGCTATTCCGGACGCCTGGCTCTGGGCATTCGGCCTGGGTGTTATAGCCTTGATCGCCTATCTGATTGCAATTGGTAGCCGACTCGGACCGCCGGAGGAACCGGACCGAATGCTGGCTCCGGCCCGCCGGCGCTACCTGGATGCGATGGCCGGAATGCTAGAGAAGACCGGACAACCTGAAGCTGCGGCCGCTCCGATCCGGTCGGAGGTCCGCAGAATGATCGCCATACGCGGAGGACGCTCCCCGGATGATTCAACTGATGGCATTTCGGAGGCTGCGAGCCGTCTTGGGCTGTCCGCCGACGAGATCAACGCAGTGGTCGGAACCGATCAAGACAAGGAATCACTGATGACGTCGAGCCGCCTCCTGGCCCGCCTAACCCGGACACAGGGTCGCGGGGAGTCGTTCTAGACCGACCGGCACCGGGCAGGTGCATCGCCGAAACCCTGATACGGTGGTCTGATGGAACTAGGTGTGCAGGTCATCGGAGATTACGAGCACTTACTCAAGATTGCCCGGATCACAGAGTCATCGAAAGCCGTCGCGCTGGCGCTCGCCGACCACTACCTGTACGGCTCAGATCCGTCCGAATACGACGCGCCTGCCTACGACTCACTTTTCCAAACTGCGGCCCTCGCACGGGATACGGATCGGGTCGAACTGGTAATGCTGGTCAGCCCTATCACTTTCAGACACCCGGCGGTGTACGCCAAGGGAGCGATCACCATCGATGAGATCTCCGGAGGCCGATTCCCTCTCGGGCTCGGAACCGGCTGGCACGACGACGAACACTCCTACCACGGAATCGACTATCCAGATCGAAAGGTCCGATTCGCGCAACTCGCCGACGCATTTGGCTATGTGCACGGATATCTCGACCGTCCCGAGCAGGGATACGAGGGGAACTACTACCGGTTCACGGGCTTCGACTCGCATCCAAAAGCTCGCCGGAATGGTCGGCGCCTGTTGATCGGTGGATCGGGGGCGTTCAAAACCCCGACTCTCGCCGGTCGGCATGCCGACGAGTTCAATCTGTACCACCACGATCCCGACGGCATCGCTGAGCGCATCGCCGTCATGCGGAGGGCTGCGGAGGAAGCTGGGCGCGACCCCGATGGGATCCTCATATCCACCTGTCTGCCAATGATCGGCGGGGACAGCGAAACCGAGCTGCTTGAAGTGGCGGCCGGGCTGGCTGCCAGAAGCGGTGCCGACCCCGAGGACCTGTTGACCCGCTATCGAGAACGAGGCATCCAGGTCGGATCGTGGCGTCAACACCGGGACTGGCTCGAGCGGATGCGAGAGGCCGGAATCGAACGCACCTACCTCCAGCTCGCGGCCTCAGTGGACTGGCATCTAGAGAAGGCGCTGAAAGAACTGACCTAGGTTCCTCCGTTGACGGCGGCGCGAGCCCCGGCCACCTCGCGCAGAGCCCTGGCGAGTTCCGGAGAATCCTCCAGGAGCACATCGAATCGATCGCGACCGACGCTCAACAAGGTGGTCGGAGTGACTGCGGTGATGGTGGCATTACGAGGCGCATCGTCGAGTAGGGCCATCTCGCCGAAAAAGTCGCCGTCTTCCAGGTGTGCAATGACCTGACCTTCACCGCTGGTCGCCATCAACACCTCGATGACTCCTCGGACGATCACATAGAATCGATCTCCCAGTTGGCCTTCCTCAAACACGATCGAGCCCCGCTCTACCTGTTGGGTCGAGAACTCGCCGGCAAGGCGCTCGAGTTGACTCTCCGGCAGACCGGCGAAGAGAGGTATGGCCCCAAGACGGTCGGCACTCAACGATGCAGCGCGCCCGTCGCCGCTGATCGAGAACCCCTGCTGCTTTCTCCACATCGAGGCGAATGGCCCATCGGCTTCGATGAGCTCGTCGAACGTTCCGATCTCATCGACGATTCCGCCCTGCATGACGACGATTCGGTCGGCGTTGACAACCGATTGGAGTCTGTGGGTAACCATCACCACGGTTCGATCGCGACGGGTCTGCTCGATTGTCTGAAGTACATCAATCTCGGTGGCCGGATCGAGTGCCGAGGTTGCCTCGTCGAGAAGCAGCAACTTGGGGTCCCGCAGAAGGGCTCGAGCAAGACCGACCCGCTGAGACTGGCCTCCGGACAACGGCCGTCCTCCCTCCCCTACGACGGTTTCCAGACCATCGGGAAGGCTCTGCACAACCTCGGCCAACCCGACCGATTCGAGTACCAACTCCAGGTCGGTGCTGGAAGCCGCTGGATTCGCCAGCGCTATGTTCTGGCGCAGGGACTCGTTGAACAGGAAGGTCTCTTGCAGAACCACACCCATCGTCGACCGGAGATCAACCGGATCGACCCGACTGATGTCGACCGAGTCGACGAGCACACGGCCTTCATTGGGGTCCTGAAATCGAAGCAGCAGCGACAAGAGAGTGGATTTCCCGGACCCGCTGGCGCCCACAATGGCCACAAAGGTACGGGAAGCGACATCGAACGTCACATTGCTGAGTTGTGGCGGATCGTCGGGCGAGTATCGGAAGCCGACTCCCTCGAATCGTATGCGCTCATCCATTTGGGGGACCGCCACCGAGTTGTCGCCGCACTGAATTCCGGGGTCCAGAGCGAGAAGCTCATCGATTCTCCGGATGCCACTCCATGCTTTGCGAGTCTCGGGAAGGACGTCTCTCCCTATGACCGTCGTCTCCCATGTGAACTCGACCAGCAGCGCAACAAAGGCGGCGAGTGTGCCTGCTTCGAGACTGCCTCCGATGGCCAGTGCAGCGCCAAACGCGACAACCACCACCTGGACGAACGCTATCGAGTACTCGGAGAGATTGGCCAGCAGGTGCACCCCGAACTCAGCCTTGAACGAGGTCGCATGCAACTGATTGATTCGTGCAAGAAAACGGGTCTTCGATCGTTTCTGGAGGCCGAAGGCGCGGATGACAGGCTGGGCACGGAGGTTCTCCGAGACTTCCGACAACACACCGCCAATCTGCCGCTTCTCCTCGTCGAGAGCGGTATCAGTGTCAGGAGCGAACTTGTTGACGAGATACACGGCAAGAGGCATCGCTACGACCGCAAGCAGACCGAGACGAAGCTCGAGAGTGAGCATCACCGGTACGTAGAAGACAATCGCCGCCATACTGGTGAACGCTGCCACCGGCTGTTTGATGACTCCACCCGATAGCTGCGCGATATCGCTGGAGAAGCGGGCAAGCAAGTCACCCGACGACGACCCTCGATGAAATGCCATCGGCATCTCCTGCAAGCGATCGTAAAGGGCGGTCCGGACTTCGCCCAGGATGTCGGCGCCGGCCCGGGCAGCCAGGTAGCCGTTGGCTATTCCGGCGACGGCGGAAATCACGAATCCGGCGACCAGCAACAGGCCAATCATCCCGACCGATGTGTCGCTGTCGGCCTCAACAACGGCGTCAATGATCAGCTTCATACTGAACGCCAGCACGACGGTGAAAACGCTCTTCAACAACATAGTCACGAGGAGGCCGGCCGCCAGCCACCGGTGAGGGCGCCAGAACGCAAGAATGCGCTTGCCTACTCCACCCACAGGTCTCTCCCCCTCCAACGATCGAGCCACAAACATAGTCCCCAGCCACCCACTCCGCACCAATGCAGGTTCTGGGCTGTATCGGGCATCACCAACAGTACGAAATGCTGCCCAGAAACCTCCGGGTGGGCAGTTAGCCTGCGGGGGTCGACCCGGGAGCCTGATTGAGGACACTTAGAGAGCGTCTGACCGCCGAGATACGCAAAGTCATCGTTGGCCAGGATGCGGCCATTGATGCCTTGCTCGTCGCCACCATCGTCGGCGGCCACGTCCTGCTTGAAGGCGTCCCCGGTACCGGCAAGACACTTCTCGCCAACGCCACCGCCCGGGCTCTCGGAATGGAGTTCCGCCGGATCCAGTTCACCCCCGACATGCTCCCATCAGACCTCACCGGAACGGTCACATTGAGCAGAGGGGATCTCGCTTTTCGACCGGGGCCGATCTTCACCAACATCCTGCTCGCCGACGAGATCAACCGAACTCCGCCCAAGACCCAATCGGCGCTGCTCGAAGCGATGGAGGAAAGACAGGTCACAGTCGACGGAGTCAGCCATCCCCTGCCGTCGCCGTTCCTGGTCGTGGCAACACAGAACCCGGTTGAATACGAAGGCACCTATCCGCTCCCCGAAGCTCAACTCGATCGGTTCGTCATGAAGATCGACATCGGCTATCCGTCCGAAACGGACGAGGTTGCCCTATTGCAGCTCGGCCGCTCCGGGTTGAGTCCCGCCACATTGTCCGACGTCACAACTATCACCACCCCGGATGAGATCGTCCGACTGCGGGCAGAGGTCGACGACACCCACGTCGAGAGTGAGATCACCGCCTACGTAGTCGCGCTGGTAAGGACCAGCCGTACCCTGCCGTCGGTCGAACTGGGAGCAAGTCCGAGGGCCGCCGTTCACCTACTGGCTACCTCAAGGGCCTTCGCCAGGATGTCAGATCGTGATTTCGTGACCCCGGACGACGTGCATCGGGCCGCCCCGGCGGTGCTCCGGCACCGCCTCCTCCTGCGACCCGAGGCCGAACTCGAGCGGTACCGGGCCGACGACGCCGTCGCCGCTGCACTGGCGGCCGTGCCGGTTCCCAGGTGATTCCGACTCCCCGAACAGCGTTGCTGTTGGCGGTGATCGCAGCCGCGGCGCTGGTCATTCCCGGACCGATTGCTGCATTGGCGGCAATGGCGGTGTTCGTTGCTGTCGCCGTTGATGGACTTCAGGCTCGGGGATCCCCCACCGCGACCAGAAAGCACCCACAGATTCTCTCGCGGGGGGTTGCGGCAGAGTTCTCTGTTGTGCCCGACTCCACAGCGGGTCGGATTCGGATCAGGCAGCCCATTCCTCCCGACCTCGAGCTGGAGACACGAGAGGATGAGGGGCAACTCATCAGTCCGTTGATTGGACTTCGACGCGGCGACCACGTGATCCCACCTGCGGCTGCCCGACGATTCGGCCCGCTCGGACTGGCCGCGGTCGACCACCAACTCGGACCCTCGACAACGGTGCAGGTCTACCCGGACCTGCCGGCCGCCCGCCGCCTGGCAATAGCGGTTCGCCACGGGCGGCTACATGAGGAGGGCAAACGGTCGCGCGGGCCGCTTGGGCTCGGGACCGACTTCGAGTCAATCCGCGACTACCAACCTGATGACGACATCAGACAGGTCAACTGGCGAGCGTCTGCGCGCCTGGGGCGCCCCATGAGCAACCAGTGGCGAATCGAGCAGGACCGTGAAGTGATGTGCGTCGTGGATGCAGGCAGGCTCATGGGTGCGCCGATTGCCGGGCGCACACGGCTGGATGCAGCGGTTGATGTTGTCGCGGCAATCGCGGCCGTTGCCGACGAGATCGGGGATCGTTGCGGCGTAATCGTGTTCGACGACCAGATCCGCCGTCACCTGAAACCGCACCGAGACGGGGGCAATGCGGTGGTGAGAGCCATCTACGACATCGAGCCATCTGCGGCCGAATCCGACTACGAGCTGGCGTTGCGCACCATCGACACCGGCAAGCGAGCCTTCGTCCTCGTGCTAACCGACCTCATCGAACGGACAGCGGCCCAACCACTGGCAGAGGCGATCGGTGTGTCCGCGCGCCGGCATCAGGTCGCAATCGGCACCCCTCGTGATCCCGACATCGACTCTGCCATTCAGACGGAGCCTTTCGATCTCACCGATGTGTTCAGAGCGACGGTTGCGTTGGACATGCTGGACGCTCGCGCGGAGGCGGTGTCGGCGATCCGACGAGTCGGGGGCGAAGTGATCGAGACGGAAGTCGATCGCTTGAGCGCTGCGTGCGCTGCCGCCTACGTCAATGCAAAAGTCCGGGCGAGGTTCTAGGCGGGCCTGACATCGGGGCTTCAGGCGAAAACTTCGGCGGGGGTCGGTCTGCCTCGCCACCACACCAGTCCCCAGAACGCACCACCCACCAATACACCCACAGAAGTAACTGGAATCGGTCCCAGGCCGACCCGGCTCAGAAAACCCTCCAGCAACCCTGCAAGAACGAGCCAGGGTGCCGTGCCGAGGACTATCTGAACAGACGCCCTGGCCTCTGCGGCAAGAGATCGTCGACGTGTCACACGACCAGGACGCAGGATGGAGCGGCCCAACGACAATCCGGCCGCGCCGGCCACGACGATGCAACTCAACTCGAGAATGCCGTGGCCCATCAACGCTTCAACGAGAAGACGGCCATTGCCGGCATCTATGCCCAGACCCACAACTGCTCCAAGGACCAGACCGTTCTGGAAGAGCACCCACCCTGTGCCGACGCCCCAGAAGACGCCGAGAGCAAACGCCAGAAGCGTCACCTGGATGTTGTTGACGAAGACAAACGTCGAGAACCCGGCCAGTCCGGCGGTAGACAACCCCATGTCGGTACCTTCAGGACGCGGCTCCGTCACCCATAGGAACCCCCCGGGAACAATGCTTCGGGCCGTCTCCGGCTCCGAGATCGCCCACAAGGCAGCAAGGATCGCCGGCCCAAAGAGAATGAGGGTCGCCAGCATCAACATCTTCGACCGGTCGGTGAGAAGCCTCCAATAGGTGACGGAGAAAAACTCACGCAGGGTGTGGCGGCGTCTCCCGCCGTCGTAGACCAGGTGCCGCGAGCGACCCACCAGATCCTCGAGCCGGCCAACTACCGGATCATGGGGGAATCGCTGCCGGGCAAGCGAGAGATCGGCCGCGGCGCTTCGATACAGCGAGCCCAGTCGAAGAACCGAATCCGGGCTCAACCTCTCGGGACGGTGGCCGGCCTCGTCGGCGAGAGTCCCGAGGGCGACCCATCGGTCGCTTCGTTCGTCTACGAACCGTTTAAGGTTCATGCCGTGGAACTCGAAGATCGCATCACTATTCAAACCCCCGAAGGCGTCGAGCTTGAGCTGACGCTAGCCGGTCTCGGGTCCCGAGCCACTGCCACCATCATCGACGGATTGATAAAGGCGGGAGTTCTGTTCGCCGCCCTGATCTTCAGCTGGCTGCTGTCCGGGCTGAGCGGGAACAGCGCGGCGATTGCTACCGCCTTCATCTCGCTGACGGCGTTCGCTCTGCTGATTGTGTACGACATCACCTTCGAAGTACTCAACTCCGGGAAGACTCCGGGCAAGAGAGCAGCCGGCATTCGGGTAGTCACTTCAGGTGGCGGGCCAATCAGGTTCACCGGCAGCGCTATCCGCAACATCCTCAGGATTGTCGACTTTCTCCCCGGCATGTACTTCATCGGAATCGTGGCGATCGTTATCACCCCCAATCATCAGCGCCTGGGTGATCTTGCCGCGGGAAGCCTCGTCATCCGTGATCGAAGACCGACGTCGTTCAGTGAGCAACCGCAGGGAATCAACGCGACACAGCCGAGTGGTTCCTGGGACGTGAGTGGCATCGATGCCCGTGAGGTGGCGGTTGTACGACAATTCCTCGAACGCAGAGCAGATCTCGATCCTGCCACCCGCGATCGCCTCGCACGCCAGATCGCTGAACCGCTGCGCCGTCGAGTCGTGGGCCCATCAGCAACCATCGACGCGGAGGAGTTCTTGGAACGGTTGGCGGCCGAAAAGGCAAGTCGCGGCTGATCCGCTCCAACCGGGAGTAACCTCGAAGGGGAACAACGAACGAGGAGTCCAATGACCGACGAACAGGTCGAACCCCTCCACCCGGATGTCGTGGAGACGGGGCAAAGAGCAGACGAGCAAGAGAGTTTTGTCACCCACCCGACGAAACTGATCCGCATCGCCTCGATGACCAGAGCAATGTTGGAGGAGGTAAGGCAATCGCCCATCGATGATGCCGCTCGCCGGCGCCTCCTCGATATCCATCAACGCACGTTGGCCGAACTGGAAGGCGTCCTGTCCGAGGATCTCCGAGAAGAGTTCAATGACATCTTCGTGCCAATCAGCAGCGAAACTCCCAGCGAATCTGAACTGCGCATCGCCCAGGCTCAGCTCATCGGATGGCTCGAAGGGCTCTTCCACGGCATCCAGGCGTCGCTGTTCAGCCAGCAAATGGCTACCAGGGCTCAGCTTCAACAGATGCAGCAACGGCAGGCACTCCCACCGACGGAGGAAAACGAGGACTTCCCGGGCGTCTACTTGTAGCCGGTCCCGGACGGGCCGAGAGCTTCTACTCGCCCAGCTCGATCTCGGCAGTGGGTTCGTCGGCGGTGGCGTTGAGGCGATCAATCAGTCGGTTCTGACCCCTGTTCGTGCCGAAGGCGGTCACAACATCGCCGGATTCGAGCATGGTGTCCCCAGTTGGAACCATCACACTCGTGTGCCGGCGCACCGAAACGATCGTGCATCCCTCCGGCCAGGAGATCTCCCGCAAAGGCCGCCCATCTGCGAACGAACCCGGAGGGACGCGGAAATCGAAGAAACGGGTTCCGGGGTCTGTCCTCGTAGCCATCCGTTGCCGGTCGAGCCTTCGCCCGGTATTGGCTGCCAAGGCGTAGTGATACGACCGGACCGCGTCCTCACGCCGAAACATCCCTACGAGTCGAGACGGGTCGTCGTCGGCCACCACCGGCATCCGCCCGATGCCGAGAGCGGCCATTCGCTCGAGAGCAGTTGATACGGGAGTAGACGGTTGGACGGTGATGGGGCGCGGGGTCATGGCCTGAGAGACGGTCAGATCGTCACGCGCCCCTCCGGCGCGCATGACGTCACTGACAGTTATGAGGCCGACCAGCTTCCCTTCGTGCACGACCGCCAGGCCGTGATGGCGACGCTCGTCCAGGACCCGTTGGAGTTCATCCAGGGTCATCGCCGGATGTGCGGTCGTCGCGCTAGTCGACATCACCTCGCCCACCGTCGTCAGGACGATCCCCTTCCTCTTCAGAGGCATCGTGTAGACGCTCTCATGGTGCAGCAGTTCTGTGAGCACCGTGGCAATCGAGGCAGCCAGCATCAGCGGCAAGATGAGTGCGTAATCCCGGCCGATGATCTCATAGACGATGAGGATCGCCGTGAGGGGTGCACGGGCAACTGCCGCAAACATTGCTGCCATTCCCACGATGGCAAACGCCCCCGGTTGGAGCACCGAGATCGTCCAATGGGGAGCCAGGAACTCACCGAAGGCTGCCCCGAGCGTCGCTCCGATGAATAGGGACGGCATAAATGCTCCACCCGACGCACGCGAGGACAGCGTCGTTGTGGTCGTGGCCACTTTGAGGCCGACCAGCAGGAGGAGAACCCACCAAACGTCGTCGCCCTCGGTCACCAACTGCTGGGTCTGCTTGGTGAACTCCTGACCCGTACCTAGGACCCGCGGTTCAAAGATCCCGACGGCCGCAACGGCTAGTCCGAATAGAACCGGTCGAATCCAGCGGGGACCGCGCAGCTTCTCGGCCAGGTTCTCCATAACGTCCAGCGAGCGGAGGAACGTCCACGCGACCGCTACTACCACCAGCCCCAATAGAAAGTAGAGGAACAACTCACGGGAATCCTCCATCCCGAACGGGAATGCCACCAGCAGGACCTCTTCGAGACCCAGCCAGTTGGAAACGCCTTCTGTGGTCACGGCCGCAGATACCGAAGCAACAACGACCGAACTCAGATGTCGGGCGGCAAAGCTGCGCAGGATCACTTCCATGGCGAAGAGCATTCCCGCGATAGGCGCGTTGAAGCTGGCTCCAATGGCTGCTCCCGCACCCGCAGCCACCATGCCTCGAATCTGGTCTTCGCCGAGGCGTGCCTTG
>CBDTUP010000009.1:0-18869 GCA_965363685.1 uncultured bacterium
ATCCGAGAACAGGTTCGCCGCCGGGGCAGCAAGCTCATAGCCGCGGCCATCAGTAGTGAACTGCAGCGACGGCTCCGACTGGACCTCGACATCAAGCTGAGGGGCGATGATGCAACGACCAAACAGATCGAACGACACGCCGTAGCCAGAACCCGTCTCAATCGCCTCGATCAACTGCAGCCTCGACTCCCCCGGCTCGATCTCCATCGTCGGCAACGTCCAATCAGTGTCGACCACCTGGACGTTGAGGCCTTCATCGAACCGGTCCCGCACAAGGTCTTCCAACGTGTCCGCCACGTTGTCGCCCGACGTCACCGTCCAACCCGAATCGAGATCGTCATCCAAGAGCTGCCGCATATCCACCAGCTGGACCACCAGCTCATGCCCCTCGCCATGCAAGTTCCAAGACGTCCGACCCACCGCCAATGTCGCACGCCGCGCCAAATAGCGAGTGATCTCGTACGCCGACGTCTGCACCTCCCAACCCGAGTACACCTCGACCAGGGACCCAGACCAAGAACGCAACGGATGGTCCAACTCAGTCGGCGCCGCAGCAGGCGCAACCGAAGGATCCGACGACAACCACACCGTCATCGACCCCTCCCTCGACACGACACCATCTGCCGTCTCAGTGATCGAATCGATCTGCATCGGCAGCTTCGTCACACCGTCCTCGTCGAGCGTCGAATACGCAGCACGGCCGTCAGCAGACAGCACCCGAAGAGCCGACGACATGACCGTGCCCTCGGCCGGTAGAGAACCGACCGACACCAGCTCGTCGGTGTAGACGACAGTCGGTATCTGCCAGACGCCACCAAGAGCCGCCGCAGCAAACCCGAATGGCGCGTCCGACATGGACAACGCCCCAAGAGATCGAGTCGTACCCCGATTCGTTGTCGAGAAGTCCCCAGGCACATCGACGATCGTGAAATCGAACGACACCTGGATGTTCTGGATCGAGAAGTCTGCAGGCGTCTCATCGATCGTGATGGCGCCGATGTTGATGCCACGCCCGTCAGGCGTCCCCGAAACCGACGTCCCAACCAGCGTCCAGGTGTTCCCCTGAGGATCGGCCCAGGACGTGTCACCGGGGCCGTCGGCGTCGCCGTTCGGGTAGAAGTCGGCGACGACGGTGCCGTCCATCTCGAAGACAGCACGAATCATGTCGAAGTTCGGCTTGTCCGAGCCCGTCGCCCACGGCACACCACCCAGGGTGATCGACCCGCCCGGGTTCACCGGAACCGTCTGCCCCGACAGCGAATCGGTGTCGCTCTCGACCTGAGTCCACGACACCGCCGAATAGTCCTCGGTGTTGTCGTTCGACTCGTAGAGAGTCTTCGTCAGCGTCCCCGTGCCCGACGGCGGATAGTCCAGCTTCAAACGAAGCCACCGCAACGTCACCCCGGCCGTCTCTGACACGCCGGTCGTCCCGACCAGGCCATCAGTGCCCGGCTGGATGTCCAGATACGCCCGATAGCTCGCAGCGCTGCTTCGCATCCACCACGCGATGCCAGGAGCTGTCGAGTTCCCCTGCTGACCGCCGATGCACTGGTAGCTCGCGTAGTCGAGATCGAAGTTGTCGACCCGAATGTAGATGTTCAGAACCTCGTAGCTGTCGCCAGTGTCCGGCGTCGTAGCCAGGTCACCAGAGCTGACACCTTCGAACGGAACGAACGCAGCCACGATCAGGCATCCACTTCAACGAACGGGACCGTCGTCTCGTACAGATCCCTCAGGCCAGTCGACTCCGTCGCCGTAGGCATCGCCCGCACCCACACGGGAGTGATCCCACCGGCACGTCGCACAGTCCACTCTTCGCCGAGACTGTTGATCAGCCTCCAGGGCCCGCCACCAGCCAGATACTCGGTCAACCCGAGACGCTCCGACTTCGACATCGTCCGGAACGTAAGCTCCAGCCGCGTCGCCTGATCCCCCGACGAGATCACCACAGCCTTATCGCTAGGAGGCAACTGATCGATGACCTGCACAGCCTCAGGATCCTCGCGGGTCACGCCGATCACGACCGGCTGCAGGATCGCTCCGGTCTCACAGCAGATCATGAACCAGCCCTCAGACCCCGTCGTCGACAACGTCGTGTAGGTCCACGCCGACGCCCTCGAACCAGCAGCGTTCACGCCCCTCGCCCGATACAGCACCGACGCGTGGTGAGGAGGCTGATCGACCAGCTCCCAACGACGGAACAAGCGCCGACCAGCGAGGAACGAATCCCGCACCGCCTCGATCTCCAACTCGGTCAAGGCCTTCTGCACGATCGCGACCATCGAGTAAGTGCCAGCGAAATCGAACGCCGTCGGAGTCTCAGCCCGGGCACCCAACGTGAGATTGCCCGGAGTAGGCAACACCCCGACCCCAGCGATACTCGAACCAGCCGTCAAAGTCCCCGAGACCGAATCCCACACCTTCGCAGTCCCCGAGTCGACCACAGTCGCAACCACAAGCTGGTTGCCGTCCACAGCGTTGCCGCCCGCCTCGGTCACCCCGGCCGTCGCGCCCTCCACCCGGAAATTGACCTGACCAGAGGTCGACGACAACCGGAGCGAGAACGACTCCGACGTGTTGACCTCCGTCGACCAGATCGCCTGCAGAGCCGAAGCGCCAGCGAGATCAGGGCGGACAGCGCTGATCACAGTCAGCTCACCGCCCGACGCAGTGATCCCAGCGAATTTCGCCCGGATAGCCGCATCCGCAAATACCGGCACATCCGTCGAGTCCGCCTTGGTCGTCAAATACACGCCCGACGTGACCACCTGAGCCACAGCGTTCGCCTCGACGTTGTCCTCCTGATTCAACGTCCACGAGTACGCCAGATCATCCGACCACCCCGAGTACCCGGCGTTCGGCTCCGAGTGATCCACCGCGCCGACATCGGCAGGGAAGAAGTGCGCCTCCTTCGTCAGGCCAACACCAGACCAGCACACCACCTCGTAGATCCGGCCACGACAAGGATTCGTCGCCGACGGATTCTCGCCCACAACCACCGTCGCAGTGCCAGACGACCGCGACCCCGTCGAAGCCGTCGAGGGAGTCGTGTCGGTGTACGCCAACGTCCACCCCTGATCGGTGTCGACCGTCAACCCCGGCGCAATGAAATCCCGGACATAGAACTCGGCGTCGTCCGTCGACAGATCGATCGTCACCCACACCTGAATCCGAGACCCGAAGATCGACCCGATCCCCAAGTTCGCCGCCGACGCCGTCCACGACACCGTGTTCGTCCCATCGAAGACAGCCACGCTCAGGCCCGAGCCCGTATCGACCGCGTCGACGAACGGGCCCGTAGACGACACGTTCAAGATCCGGCAATCAGCGGCGATGTCCTCAAGGTCGACGTCGAACGCCACATCCACCTGCGACGACGAAGCCATCGACACCGACGCCGCCTGCATCGAGTTGTCGTCCACGCCAGGCAGCCACAAGAAGTGATCACCAGGCCAATCCAACACCCGGGAGTCGTTCCCAGTCGTCGTGAACGTCCCGTCCGCCACACCCGCCGGATGGCGAACCGGCCACACCTCGGTTCCCGCCACGATGTCCTCAGCGCAAATCAGCACGTATGTGGCGTCATGAGACGCCAACAACTCCTCGAAAGGCGTCGTCGTCTCCACCCCCGACCCAGCCGTCGCGTACTCCGAGCTGTCCGCCGACAACTGCATCTGCACCGAATCCCAATACCGCCAACCCGAAGGCCGCGGCTCCGCCTGATACGCCAACAACGTCGCGTCCGGCGGCACCCAATCCAACGTCAACGACCCCGGCGCCGAAGGCGTCTCCTCGCCCGACACATTCGAACCCTCAGGGACCGTGAACCCCTCGGTATCCCAGTTCGAACGGATCACCTGACCGGCAGCAGTCGTCGACCAGGCACGAACATGCATGTCGTACGCCCCGGGATCGAGCGGCTCAGTCAACGTGTGAGACCTCGTCGACTCGCCAGCAACCTTCCCGGTCCCGTACACCTCGACCCCAGTGCCCGGAGTCGCAGCGTCAGCAGTGACCTCGATCTCCCAGTGCGTCTGAGGAACACCAGCAGTGTTCGCGTATGTCCACTGAGCCGTGACAGCCCCACCCCACGAAGGGTTACCGGTCGGCGCAGTCAGCGTCGCCGTCACAGCATCCGAAATGCCGTCGCCACCAGATTCCCACTCCACATACACCTGAACGTCGTACACCCGGATCTCGCCGGTCCCATTCCCCCAGATCGACTCGATCGTGAACCCCACCCGATCGAACTCCGACCAATTGCGGCCATCCGCCGTCGTGTACCGCTTCGGACGCGTCGTATACCCCAGCCCATAGTCGTACGTTGCCGCCAACGTGCTGTTGTACCAGATTCTCGAATCGTCAGGACCTCGAACCAACGCGTCGTTCGCGTCAAGCGCAGCCGTGTTGCAGATCCACGTACCCGTCGTCGTCGACAACTTGTCGTGCCGCCACGAGAAATCCATCCGCATCGAGATCACCGTCACCGGATTGCCGCTGTTCAGCGACGTCAAATCGATCTCGTAGAACTCCAAACAGTCATTCGAAACCGGCGCCGGGTTCAACCACTTCGCCGTCCCAGCCGAATCGATCGCGTCGAGCAGGTCAGAAGCAGTGCCACCCAACGACGGAGCCGACTTCGTCCAAGAGCCCACAACACGCTGACTGGCCCGGAGGGCGGTGATAGTCGACATCGACCTAGCGTGCCCTCACAGGACGCCCTTCGGGCCGATGCCCTACCGCCTGGACAGCACCGTCTCCAGACGATCAACCATCCGGTCAACCGCCCTATTCGCGGCCTCCTCGGTCATCCGCGCCGTCTCAACCGGAGACCCGCCACCAGACACGGTCACGTTGATCGGAGCCGACACGCTCACCGGACCGCCAGACCCACGGTTGAACATGATCCCACCATCAGCCATCGGCACCAACGCCCGCCCAAACATCGACGCCACCTCAGACAAGATCGACATCGACCGGTCCCGCTTCCCGGGAGCCAACGGAATGTACGCCTCGCCCCCAGTCTCAGGCTCAGCCCAAACCCTCCACGCCCCGGCAGGAGCGATCTGAGCGACATGATTCTCCACCCCACCCGAAGCAAAGAAGATCGCGCCGTTCGCAGCCGACGTAGCCGCCTCGGTGATAGTCCTCTGCGTCGTCGTCACAGTGATCGACTTGTCCTGGAAACTCGCCAGAGCCATCGCCGCCGTCTGGATCACCGAAGACGCCTGATCGTTGGCGCGAAGAGTGGCGGTGTAATCGGTAGCGAAATCGGTCGCCTTCCCCTTCACATCCGAGATCGTCGGAGTCGCCTGATCATCCGCCTCCAACACGGCGGTGTAGTCGTCATCAGCGAACTCGGTACCAGTCGTCCGCGCCGACTCGATGGTCGTGATCGCTTCAGTGTCATCCGCCCCGAGCACAGCGATGTACTCAGTCGTCTCGAACGACGCCAAGGTCTCTTCCAACGTCTGCAGATCCACCTGAATCGCCTCGCCGTCCAACGACACGGCCACGACGTACTCTTCGCCAGTCAGCTCCGTCATCCGGCCAGCGATCTCCTGCAGGTCCTCCATGAGGCGCTCCTGATCGCTCCGCAAGCTGATCAGGTACTCCTCGTCGGCGATCTGCGCCAGGCGCTCCTCAATCCCAGCAAGCTCGGCCTCCAGGCCTTCCTTGTCCGCCGTCAACGTGATCAGGTGATCCTCGTCGGTCGTCTCCCCGATCATCGCCTCGATCTCTTCGATGTCAGCGTTCAACCGGTCTCGCTCCGCACGAAGCTCGATCAAGTAATCCTCGCTCGTCACCTGATCGATGTCGGTCTGGATCCGCGACAGCTCAGCCTCAGCAGCGTCCGCCAGAAGCTCCAACAAGACCGTCGAGGTGGTCTCGTCGATCCGGTCCATCGTCGCTTCCCACTCGCCGATCTGGCCAAGGAACTCGTCGCCGTTCACCTGGATGTCGACCAACAACTCGTCAGGCAAACCGAACAGCGACTCGGTCAGCGTCAAGATCAACGGGAGCGGAAGCCCCGCCGCCTGAGCCAACCTGACGAACTCTCCCTCCAGGCCGCGGAACACAGAGATAGCGTCCTCAGCCGTCTCGGCGTTCTTCGCCATCTCCAGGCCGTAGTCCTTCATGCTCTGACCGGCATCGATCAACGTCTCAAGATTCGACCGGGCATCGGAATCGGTGAACCCGAACACGCCGCCCTCGTTGATGATCTCGTTCACCTCGTCTACAGCGTCCAGGTAATCGATCTGGGCGTCGATCATGTCGAGCTGATGCCCATACAGGACATCAAGAGCCCGAGACGCGTTGTCGGCAGACTCCTCGACCTCGTCCAACGTGTTGGCGATCCCCTCGATCGACGCCATCAACACCTCGGCCTCATCGGCACCAGCGCGGAAGATCTCCTCCCACACCTTGTCCATGTTGGCCCCGGCGTCCTCCAGGATCCTGACAGCGCCCTGGACCGTCCCATCCCACTCGTCGGCCCAGCCCTCGATCGACTCGACAGCCACCCCACTGATCGACTCGAACGCAGCGATGAACAAGGCCGGGTCCATGGCCTCAGCCATTTCCTGACCCATCTCGATGGCTTCGGCGATGATGCCGGTCGACGACTCCTTGAACATGTCGTACATCTCGGCCGACGAATCACCGGCACCCTGAGCGATCCGCTCCCAAATGAAATCAAGCTCCAGGCCAGCCTCTTCGAGCTTCTGCACCATCTGCTTCGTGGTGCCATCCCACTCGCCGAGCCAAGCCCGGAACGAGTTCTCAGCCCAACCCGAAATGTCGGAGAACTTGTCGATGAAGATCTCCGGATCCAACGCCAACGCCATCTCGCGGCCAGTCGCCGAAGCAGACACCACCGCAGCGTCAGCCAACCCCTCCCAGATGTGCTGCATCTCCAGGCCGGACTTGGCGAGCTTGTCGACCGCCTGCTCGACCGTGCCGTCCCAGTCACCCAACCAGTCCACGAACGAATCCGACGCCCAACCCGAGATCTCCGAGAACACCTCCAAGAACCTGGACGTGTCCATGTCCAGCGAGTTCTCGATCCCCGCGATCATCGTCGTGAAATCGCCCTGGACGCCGACCGCAGCCGACGAAGCGATCCGGTGCATCTGCTCCCACTTCGTACCCGCCTCGTCAGCAGCGTCACCGACCTCACGCAACGCACGCGCCGCCGGGGCCAGATCGAGGGCAGCCTGCCCCAACGACTCGGCATTCACCGTCACCGTCACAGCGATCTTCGGCAAACCAACCCGAGACTCGAACGACGCCCCACCCGTAGCGAACGAATCGACCAGCCCACCCATCGCGTACTGGCTCATCCCCAGGCGACGAGCCGTCTCCCGCAGAATGCTCTGAGCGCGAGGGCGACGGTAATCGTTCGCCAACGGAATGTAGGCCTCACCGCCGGTCTCAGGCTCCGACCACACCCGAATCGGAGCGCCACGCGACGTGATCTCGGGCGCATGGGCGTTCGCCACATCGCCTTCCGCGTAGTGGAGAATCCCGCCCTGGGCGACAAACGTTTCCTCAAGGCCGGAGAAGTTCGTCACAGCACCAGTGCGACCCGACACGACCCGCATGCCGACCACGATCGTCTTCGAGTTGATCTGCGCCAACAGGCTGATCGCCTCGTACAGGTCATCCATCCCGGAGACCTGAGTCAGCACCTCAGCGAGCTTCTCCTCAGGCACCTCGTCCAACGCAGCGCCGAACGCGTCAATCTGGGACTGATCAGCCTCGGCGAACAGGAACGACGTGACCTGATACCCGTCCCACATGTTGAGCTGCATCATCGAAGCAGCAAAGATCGCGTCCGCCTGCGACGCATCGGCGTTGATGTACGCAATCGCCTCTTCCTGATCCCACTGACCAGACATCAGCATCGCCTCAGCGAACGCCTTCCGCGCCCCGCTGGGATCAGCGTCGAACACGGCCCGCCACTCCGTAGCGGAGAACGCCTGGAAGTCGTTCATCAGGTTCTGAACGGCCGTCCGCGCCAGCGACGTCTCAGCGTTCATCTTCGCTTCGTACAAGCCCGTCGCCCAGTCATCGCCGAGACGGATCAGCTCAGTTATCTGCGCCTCCGACACACCCGTCTCAGCAGCGATCTCAGCGACCGCTTTCGTGCCGTCTATCTCGACCAGGCTCGCCCGCACCTGGCCGATCTGCTCGCCAGCCGCCGCCCAACTCTCCACACCCTGAACCGACAGATCCTTGATCTCTACGTCATCCAGCAGAATGTATTGGGCGACCACCTTGTCCAACTCGGCGGCAGTGATGTCACCCTGCGCCGCCAGTTGAACGAACTGCTCCACCAACGCCCGCTGACCGGCAACAGCCTCATCAGCGCTGACCCCCGACTGGATCTGGGCACGGTTCAACTCGCCGTACGCGTCAGCGAACTCTTCCACCGAAATCTCGCCAGCCCTATACGCCTCCGTCGCCTGACGGACATTCGCCTCAGCCGCCGCCAAAGCCTCCGTCTGCTGCTGGAACGCGTCCCGCCGATCCTCGATCGAATCAAGCGTCTCGTTCAACTTGTTCAGCGACGCATACATCGTGTTGATCGAACGGGACGCAGCCTCCGCCGCCGTATCGATCTCCTGCAGCTCCACCCCCAGCGACGCAGCGTCCGGGAGATCCCACGAATCACCGGCAATCTTCACAAGCTCAACACCACGAGCCGCCGCAGCAGCAGACTGCTCCAACTCCCAATTCGCCCTAGCAGCCTCCTCCGCCGACTTGGCCACTTGGTCGTAGCCAGCGATCTCCTGCAGACGAGCCGGATCACCCCAATCCGAACCCGCCAACTGCGTGTCCCGACCACTTGCGCCGAAGGGATTGCGCGCCATCGGATCGAACTCCAACGGGCCCGCACTCTCGAACGCCTCCTTGATCCTGACCGCCGCCTCGACGATCGGCTCCAACTGGAAGTTCGCGAAATCGATCAACGGATCCAAGAGGTAGTTCTTGACCGGCGTACCGATGATGATCGCCAACGTCTTCAACTGCGTCCCGAGCAGCTTCAGCTTCGCCTGAGTCGTATCCAGCCGCTTCGCGTACTCCTCCTGCAAAGCAACAGCGTTCGCCGTCTCCGCCTCAGCAGCACTGATGCCCTCCACCATCCGGTCATAGCCGCTGGCCAACGCCAGCAACGTGTTCCTCGTCCGCTCGTTACCCAGATTCAGGGTGTCCAACATGCCGACGACGTTGCCACCCTCATCGCTGATCTTCTTCAAACCCTCAATGAACGAAACCAGCCCAGCATCCGCGTCCTCATTCCACAGCTTCGAGAACGCCTCAGCCGACATGCCAGCAACCTCAGCGAAGTTCTCCAACTCCGTCCCGCCGGTCTGCACAGCAGCCTCGATCGTCAACACCGTCTTCTGCCACGCCGTACCCGCCGACTCGGTCTGAAGACCAAGCTCCTTCATCGTCGCAGCCATACCAAGCACAGCCGGGGCACTGATACCCACAACATTCGCCGACGAAGCCATCCGCAGCGACAAGTTCGTGATCTCAGACTCAGTCGCCGCGAAGTTGTTACCCAACTCGACGATCGCCGAACCGACCTGCTCAATCGACGAACGAGGCAACTGCATCACGTTCTGGAACCGAGCCAAACTCGTCGCAGCCTCATCGACCGACATGTTCGTGGTCTCACCGATCATCGCGATCGTCTCAGTGAACTTGGCCACGTCCTTGACCCGGACACCCAACTGGCCAGCAGCCTCGGCGATCCCCGCCAAATCATTCGCCGCCACAGGCAGCTTCGACGTCATCCGCAGCAGCTCATTCTGCAACCCAGAAAGCTGCGTCTCGCTGCCATCCAACGTCTTCAGAACACCAGCCCACGCCGACTCGAACTGGATCGCCGACTGGATCGTCGCCGTCACCCCGACACCAAGACCAACCGCAGCAGCCGACGCAGCGATAAGCGCCGGGTTCATCTTCGTCGCCGCCTGCGTGATACCCGACATCACGTTCGCCAACACGCCCAACTGGCGACCCGACGTGGTACCGAAACCACCAATCAACCGCGACGCCGCCGCGAGACCAGTAGCTAGCTGAGCCGTGTCAGCACTGAGGACAATCCTGATATTCCCTGCATCCACGGCCATCGACCAAGCGTCGACCCAACCCGACGCTCAGCCAGGATGCAAACCGGCGTCAGTCGCTCAAATCGATATCCGGGTGGAGAGGCTCCCCAGGGCCCCGAGGCTCCGGAACAAACCGCACCCCATCCATATCCCTCTTCGACTCCTGAGCGTTCTTCTCCAACCCCGCCTTGATGTCACAGATCACGCACTTGTACTCAGCGACCTTCCACATCGTGTGATCCGCGACACGGCCACGCTCGTCCAACATCTCATCATTGTGCGTCCCACACGACGGGCACCTACCACGATCCCGATGAGCCTTGTACAGGATCCACGCCTCCTCAGCGGCGCTGTCCTCAGGCCGAAGCCGCTGCTGAGCCTCACTGAACGTGCAATTCGCCCGCTCAGCGAACAGCATGATCTGCCTCGCCTCAGGATCCCTCAGGAACCAGTCGAAGAACGCCCCTACTGACTCGTGTCCGGCGTCGTGCGACACGCCTGCTCCGCAGCCACCAACAACATCGTCAGCTCAGCTTCGTTCCACTGCCCGTTCTCCCACCACGACAGAACCTCTTCCTCCGCCACATCAGCAGGCTCAATCATCGTCGCAGCAACCAACGCAGCCGGGAACGTATCCGGGTTGTACCTCAACCCGTTCCTCGCCTGAGCAGTCGACAAACCCTCAGCCAACGCCTGCCGCTCGAAGTCAGTCACCTGCTCCTTCGATGGCTTGTGCTCACGCACCAACGCCGAATACGCCTTCGGAGGCAAACCAGCGAACACGAAATCCACCGACGCGTCCTCAACCGCCCTCTCCGCCTTCTCGATCTCCTTCTGCAGCTCATCCAACTCATCAGTCGGAACCGCCCGCCCCGACCGGCGCTGCAACTGGATCTGAGCGTCAAGCTTCCGCTCACGCTCCCTCAACTCAGCCAGATGCTCATTCGCCTCAGCATCCAGAATCAACGTCTTACGGACCGTGCGAGGCTTCTTCGCCCGCAACTTCTCCAGCGCATTTGGCTTCCTACGAGTGGCCATGCTTGCCCCCTACTCCTATCAGCCCCCAAACGATAGGTACTCTCCGAGGCCGGGCGGGGGCAAGAGTGCCCGACCTCGGAGAGACTGTATCAAGTAGCGAACACGCCCTTCGTCGGCGCAGCGATCGAGAACGAAACCTCGATCATGGTCGCCTGGCCGGGGCTCGGATCGTACTCGTTCGAGTTGACAGTCGCAGCGAACACCTGACTCTCTTCGCCAACGACAGCGCCGTTGAACCCGAAGACGAGGTAGCCGTTGGTGTCAACAGCCAGAGCGTCCTTGATGGTCGAATCAGTGTCGTCCGCGTAGAACATCAACGAGGACTGCGGATAGGTCACGGTGCCGCCGACGTTACCGACACGAGCATCGACATAGTCCGGGGTGTCATACACCGACACGTTCGGACGGAAGCCATTGATGCCAGCCAACGCCTCAGCGGACTTGGTGCCAAGCAGATCAGTGCCACCCGCCAGCTCTACAGCAATGGTGGGGGCAGCAGGATCGCTAGGTGCAGCAGTCAGCCAATGCACCGAGATGTTTCCAGGAAGGATGTAACGTGCCACGGGTCAGACCTCCTCGGTCTCGTCGATTGTTTCATCCTGGGTCTCTCCCGTGGCGGGTGAGTCAGGCACTGGATCTGCCCCCTGGTCGCCGCCACCCAAATCGCCAGAGGACTCCACGAACCGGAACCCCAGATCCAGGTACCGCTGAGCGGTATCCCGGCCGGTGATCTTCGTGCGTGTGCCGTCCGGCGAAAGCAAAGTGACCTTGTCCATGCGCTCAAGCGTCGGCCGTACAGCGCACCCGACAGGGATGCTCACATGGTCACCAACAACCGCACATGCGCCATCGACAGCATCGCGCCCTCAGAACCCACGCCGATGTCAGTGATCACCTTCCGCTCGATCACCGTGTGGTCAGCCACCGTCAACGGATACACGTACCCGCCCGGACCCAACTCGGTCATCCGCAACAACACCCGATCCAACACGAACTCCGCCTGAGCGCGATTGAAACCAACCGCCGACAACTGGTACTTCAGGTACCTCATGTCATCCGGCTGCACATACGGGCCGATGTTGTCGTAGCCCGCAGCAATCCGGTACACCACCAGATACGGAGGCTCACCAGCCGCCCCCTGGGGCGCTCTAGCGTCACCCACCATCCCCTCAGCGGCAGTTCCAACCAACGCCGCCTCGCAGAACGCCAGGACGCCGTCAGTGACCTTCCTGGACTCGATCACAACGAATCCACGATGTGGGTCTGCAGCATCGAAGGCAGCACGTCAGCCACAGGACCGAAATGGGGCTGAGGGTTGAACGGAAACATGCGACCCATCGAGTCAGGACCCTCGAACCCGAACTCCAACCGGGCCCCGTACGGCTCCGAGGTCCCGATGATGAACATGTCGCCGTCGTACCCAGCGTTGATCGTCGACGCGTAATGCCCAGTGTCCTTCGGGGCCAACGCCCTGATCGCCTCCAACGCCCACTGCCCCACTTCCTTCTCCGCGTCCTCCGAAGCCTTCCGGGCGCTCTCCAACCGATCCCCAACGAAATCGATAGCAGAGAACAGACCAATCATCCGAATGAAGATATTCATCCCCGCGACACCTCCTGAGGTTGATACACGAGACGCAGCCTGCGCGTCGCCTCCAACGTCTGCGACAACACCGCCTCCACGTCCCACTCCTGACCCTGATTCGCGCCAGACAGAAACGTCACATGATCACCCACATACACCTCGGCCGCATCAACCGGAATCCTCAGAATCCCGTGATGCTCCCGCAGATCAGCAAACCCCAACTCCCGAGGATGACCAGACAACCGATCCGAATACAACGCCGACCCCCGCCACACCTCAGACTCCGACTCAGTGACCACACCGGTCGACTCGTCAATCGAGGTTTGGCCCGGAGCCTCGCGAGTAATCACCACCCGATCTCTGAACTGCTTCTGGGCTGCCTTGCGGACTGCGCTGAACATCGGCGATCTCCTCTGCCATACGGAGTATCACGCCCAACACGACATCAGCGGGGTGCTCTGCAAACCCGGAACGGTCCACGAGCTTCCTCAACTCCGCCCGATCAATCGACTTGACGAGCTGATCCAACGGGCTCGGAGCCCGCACCACCGTCACCCCAGCCAGCCCCTCGAACTCGAACGTCGACCCAGGCGCAGCCTCAAACTGGATCCTCGGCAACGGCGACGCCGCGTTCAACGCCATCGCCACAGACGTCAACTCCGCCGAAATGTCGACACCGCCAACCTCGATCAACGGCTGATTACCGGGCCCGTCGACAACGACCCGAACATGCCCCGCTTGCTTCACCGCTAGTGCCCCGATCTGTTGTGCAAGAACGTGTAATTCACGCCCCGCACAGTCTTCCCACTCTCCGCCAACGCCACAGCGTCACTCACCACAGCCTTCGCCGCCGCATTCAAACCAGCCTCAGCAGAACACAACTCAGCCAACTGACTGATCCGCGCCTGCAACGCCTCAACATTCCGGTCCGTCTGCCACGTCACGTCCCCATCAAGCCGCATCCGCATCGGCTCCGACAGGAACCCCGACATGCGAATCGACAAGATCTCCAACGCGACCACCCGCGGGAAACCGAGACGCTCCAAGCGGATCTCCACCGAGGAGTAATCCTCAGCATCAATCTCACCTGTCCACATCTCGATCCCCGCGAGATCGGCCGGGTCAAGAGCCATGATCAGCCATTCAACGCTTCAGCCACATCGTCGCCCGTCGAGACCGCCGACTCAGCGATGATCTCATTGAGCGCCGACATCAGCGTCGACCGATTTTGCCCCGCTGACTCCCACTCCAAGGCCTGCATAGCCCTGGACTGGTCAGCGCCAACCCAATCGAGGACCTGAGCCACCGTGCTGGTCTCGTCGTCACCCAAAGAACGCCTACCAGCGCCCTTCTTGGCCGACCGCAGATTCTGCACGACCTCCTCTGGCAATTCCTCACCAGGCAGGTACAGCTTCCCACCAAACACGATGGTTCGATCCGACGTAGTCATGAATGATCCTCAGCTCTCTCTACTGATCGTTGGATCAGAGTACCGTGAACCGGGCAGTCCGGTCGAGGTCACCAGCAAGCGGCATGCCAATGGCATCAAGCCACACCTGATAGCTCGGCGGAACCTTGTTCACAGAAGCAACGAACACCACAGGACCACCCTGGTCCCGGACGATGTTCACGCCAGGCAGATTCGCAGTCAGAGGGCGACCCATCTGGGTCTCACCGACACGGTCCGCAGGCAGATACAGAAGGGAATCGACGCCGATCACCTTCGTGGTGGTACCCGAGTAATCCTCGATCGCAGCGTCGTAACGCACAAGCTCAGGAAGCTCACGCGACCGGCGCACACGATTGATCTCATCGAGAGTCAGGAACGCCGGGGCAGCAGCAGCACCAGTCAAAGCCTGGTGAGCAGCCGCGTACTCGTCGTTGACCTCAAGGACATCGATGACCTCAGACGGGGCGACAGCAACGCCAGGGGCCTTGCCTTCGTCACGCATGATCCGATACACGGTCCGCTCATCAGTCAGCGGAGTCGACGTAGCTGTGTTACTCCACAGCGTGCCAGGAGTGACCTCCCGGTTCGCGTTGCGGGTGTAGGACACCGACAGCGAACTCAGATTGCCACTGAGGGTGAGAGCAGCATCCAGAAGGATCTTGCCGCGAGCAAGCTCCATCCGATTCTGCAGAGCACGAATGTGGTTGTCGACATCGTCGTACACCTGGTCACGAACCCAGCTCGGCACAGAGCCGCGCATCAGTTCGAGGACTTCCTTCTCGCCGAGATCAAGCCAGCGGCCCAACGGGGGCAGCTTGCCAGTCTTGGTTTGGAAGCCATACCGGGTACCAGGCCCGGGCTCGGCGTCGAATGCCCGGAAGCCCATAGCCGGGGTGCGAGTCCGCAAAGACCCGACCTCGATCTCGTAGGCCATGTCGGGATTCATCGACATCGGGAACCAGCGTTCCAGAATGTGATCTTCAATCGGAAGATCTTCCAGGACCTGAGTCGCATAGCCACTGAGCGTGGCAGGCGTCAGATCAGGGTGTTGAGTCCATAGTTCCATCGTTCAATCCTCTCGATCAACCGGCGTTGTGGTTTCGGGTGCCGATAAGTGCCGGAAGATCAGCAGCCGTCACAGCCTCAAGGTCGTTGTTGATCGCTGTGTTGGTGAATCCGTTCGGCAACTGGGCCAAGATCACAAAGCCGTGCACGAGGAGAGCGCAGCCGACATAGGTCTTGACCGTGCCGTTCTCCTTGATCACTGGACAGTCGTAGACGAACCCGGCGATGGTCTCAGTGCCATCAGCCGCGCCCTTGTCCCAAACCCGGTACACGCCGGGCGAAGCGGTGATCTCACCGACGGGAGTGCCGTCGCGGAGGAAACCGTTTGGATAGTGCTCGGCCTCAAGTGCCGTGGTCGAATCGAACGTGATGGAGTCGTTCGATTCCTTCCCGTGGGTAGAAGCAAGCCAAAGGCCGCTCCGAACACCCCACGAATAGCTCTGCGTGGAGATGTCAGTCATGGTGAATCAGTGATTCCTTCCTGGTTTACGAGGTGGGCAGCTCGAACCGCTTGTGGCGATCCTTGCGAGCTTCGAAGATCTCCGCAGAACGGGCCTTCTCCGAAGCCTTTCGGCGGGTGCCGCGACGATCCGGAGCCGGAACGCCTCTACGCGCACCGGCCTCCTGATCATCAGAATTCGAGGACGAGGCGAACCAACCCTCTTCCTCAGTGCGGAGTTCATCGATAACGTCGGCGATCTCGTCCTCAGAAGGCGAATCGCCGACATCAAGATCGTCCATCACGATCTTCGTCGCACGCTTCACCTTCTCAGGCTTGATACCGGCAGCAGCAAGCTCGATCGCGACGGTCCCCCGGAGATCAGCAAGAGCAGCTTCGACACTGACCTCGCTGCGGACCGGTTCACGACGCTTCGGGGCAGGCTTCTCATCGGCATCATTGCCGCTGTCGCCAGCGCCCTCCTCGTCGCTCTCGTCGTCATCGACACCCAACTTCGCCAGAGCGTCCTTCAACGCCCCGACACTGCCGTACCCCAACTCGCGGGTCAGCTCACGGCGAGCAGCCTTCCGAGCAGAACGCCGCAGCTTGGCCTCACGCCGAGCAGCAGCCTTATCCTCTTCGCTCTCACCGTCGTCGTCATCAATGTCGTCAACCGACTCGTCGTCACCGTCATCGTCCAAAGGCCCGTCGCCACCGCGAATGATCGGCCGTCTCAGGCCAGTCACCGGATCGACGAGAAGGTCACCTTCGACCTTCATGCGTCCAAGTAGATCCTCGAACTCTTGGTCCGTCAGTGCGTTCAGTCGGATTGTCGTCATGATGTTCTCCACCCCGAATCTCGTACCCCTCGGGAAGGGCGTCCTGCGGTCAACCGTGCAGGTCCGGTCTCCTGGATGGTTCTCGCCCAGGCGCGAGGTAATTGTGACGGTTGTCGAGCAGAGCGCAACGCGCAGGGATGCCCGAATTCTCGTATCGCCCTCGAACGACCAGCAAAGTCGGCTGGCTCAACGTATTCCGTCACAGGGTACGAACAATAGCAGCCGTCTCCGGATCGGGCTCTTGCGACTCCAAGTCAGGAGCCTCAACAGGCTCGCCAGCAGCGTTCAAAGCAGCCAACTCGTCCTGATCCACGTCCGCCGGATCGATACCCAACGTCTTCGCCATCGCGTACTTACGGCCAGCGATCTCCACCATCACCGCAGCCTCATCGACACGCCGCATCCGCAGATCAGCAACGACCGCGTCGATGTCGCCGATCTCCATGCCAGCGTTCTCGATCAGCCGCATCGCGACCGACTCAGTCATCAGGCCACGATCAGCCAACGCCACAATCGTGTCGACCAGCGACGACAGATCCGTCGGAATGTACGAACCGAACTGGATCTCGATGTCGTGCAACTCAGGATCTTCCACGAACTGGTCCAACCCGGCCACAGCCGCCAACATCTGCACGATCCGGAAATGGCGGGCCAGCCTCGGAGCACGAGCCAACCGGCGCCGCTCAATCAGCTGCTTGTACGGAGTGAACGTCAACAGAATCGACACGCCAGCGACCATCTGGTTCGCCTGCACATGCCCCAACACGCCCTCAGGCAGACCAGTCACCGCCGACAGATGACGCCTCAAATACTCGGCCCGCTTCAACAACGCCAACGTCGCATCAGCCATATCGACCTTCGAGATCTTCCCCTCCAACACGGTCCCGACCTCGTAGGTCACCTTGCCGGTCCCGTTGTCCGCCAGCTTCCCGTCCTCAAGCGCCAACACCGGCTGCCCAGTCAGATCCGCCGCCCGAGCCCCATCCGAGTCGTTCAACGCGATCTCGTCGAGGAGCTGAGCGTACTGCGAATAGATCGACCGGCCGAAGTGAGTCAGATGCGCCAAATCAGACGGCTGATGCTCGATCGGCATCTCATGGATACCCAAATCGTAGTCACGCAACGGCAACGGATTCCCGTCCTCATCCACATCACCCGAATCCGCCCACACCGCAGCCTCATCCGACAAGTCATCCAACAGCGACAAACCCCGCTGCCCGACACTGTCCAAACGCCACGACCCATCCGACATGATGCACGTCTTCGACGACACCACCGGCTGGCCCTCATGCTCATACGGGTACGTCCGCTCGAACAGCTCACCCGTGTCCGGATCCACCAGATCGACAAGCTCGTACGTCACCCGACGCAGCCACTTCTCGCTCTCACCCGAATCGTCATCCACCTCGTACATGTACGCGAAATGGACCTTCTCCGGTTCCGCCGTAATATCGTCATCCGGAAACACCGGGAAATAGGCGTCAGGTTCCCAGATCTTCACCGTCGGCCGCTCACCCGCACGCACCGAGAACACCGCCACCGAATCACCCAACGGAGTCGTCAACTCCGTCTCCGCCTCACGAACCTTCCCCTCCCAATTCTGCTCAAACGCCCAATGCCGAAGCCACCGCTGCCGGGCCCGCTTCAACGGCTGCATCATCTGCCGGGTCTCCCACTCGGCGATCGCCTGAACAGCCTGCGCCTCCCACACCCGCATCTGCGACTCGTACGACAACATCTCGATCTCGTGAGCCCCCTCAGCGGGCTCCATCGGCTTCGCAGGGAAATCCGGCTCCGGAGGCAACCGCAGATCCGCGTCGATCACCTTCACCGTGATGTCGTCACCCAACGTCGCAGCCGCCGTACGATCCGACATCGCCGGGGCGTCACCCCACTCCCGCCACAAATCCTGCAACTCAGAATCGTCAGAATTCAACGTCTTACGGGCCACCGTCTCCCGATACGCCCGAGCTGTCAGATACGACAACAACCGGCGCCGATCCGCCTGAGGCACCCACGACGGAACCTGCCCACCGAGCGTCCAATCCGCATGCATCGAATGCTTGTGATCGAAACCCGAATACTGATCGATCATCATCTCAGACGACAAACCAGACACTGCGTGCGGAGTGCTCATAATCAATCAGAGTCCTGGGTAGACGGAAATACCGGGAGGATGCGAGTCATCGCCTGAACCGGACAGTACCAGCGCTACGCGACGACACCAGATCCAACGTCACCTGCCGGGCAGGCATCAGAAACAGCACCGCATACACGAACGCATCCAACCGGTCCGGAGACGACGAACCCGAATCCGGTTCAAACACACA
>CBDTUP010000010.1:0-18506 GCA_965363685.1 uncultured bacterium
AACCGGCCCCGTATCCGCAGTCAAAGGCAAACTGCAAAGAACCGAAATCGATAATGCTCGGATCGTCGAAATCGGAGAGCACCAAGGTCAGGGGTGTGCCCTCATCGACTGGACCATCGTTCAAGAAGTTCGCTGTCGGTGGGACGTTGAAGACGGTGACAAGACCGGAGTACTCGATCTGGCCTCCGTCCTTGTCTTGGATCTTTCCCCCAACATTGAGGGTCCCGCTGTCGTCGGTCGGACAGGCAAGACTCGACGATGAACTGAACGCCCCATAACCGGAACCGTCACCACAATCGAAGGCATACTCGAATCCCGCCGCCACATCGGCAGAACCCACATCGAACGCACCGGTCAATGACAACGTGAAATGGTCTCCCTCGTTGACCGGTCCGCCCGTATTGAACGTCGCCCACGGTGGAACGTTGTTCACAGTCACAGTGGTCGTATCCACGTCAATGTCCCCTGCCGCGTCGGTCACTCTCAACACCACCGTGTAGAAGTCGGGACCGTCGGGATAGGTCACAAACAACAAGGGGCCGACAGATGAGGAGTCGAATACCCCGTCATTGTCTATGTCCCACTCGAATAGGACTATCGGGTCACCATCTGGGTCAGAGGAACCTGACCCGTCGAGTGTTGCAGTCGAACCCTCATCCACCTCATACGGGCCATTGGCATCGGCAACTGGGGGCTGATTGACGATGGTGGCCGTTGTGGTTGCAGTATCGGTCGCTCCATCATCATCGGTCACGGTCAACGTGACAGCAAATGTCCCACTGGACGCATAGGTGTAGGTCGGTGACACGCCCGTCCCGGCAGCACCATCCCCGAAATCCCAGTCGTAGGCCACGATGATGCCGTCCCCATCAACAGAACCTGACCCGTCAAACTGAATTGCCTCCCCCACGTCTTCCCAATACGGGCCGTTGGGATCGGCCACGGGTGGGAAGTTCGCGTTGGCACTAACACCCGCCACCCCTGGTATCAACGCGGCCACTAACACGAACGCGAACAGGGCCGTCCGTGCCGTTCTCCTCCTATTCGGTTTCTCATGTCTTCCGTAATACTTCATATGTCGCATCCTTTCCTCATCAATCTCATGAGGACGCGTCAAACCAGAGGTAAACGTGCCTAGTTGCCCCCTCTCGATGCTCTCCCAATTGCCCCTCCGGTGTCAGACACCAGACAGCCATACCCTCAGGAAGTTCCAGCCCACTTGACAGCATCCCACACCCGCAGTGGACATCGCCAGAGTCCTTTTCCTCTGATCAGACCCTCACCACCAACCAGCCCAACCCCGTCGATTCTCAAACCACCAGAATTGTGTGCAGCCCTTCCCAGGAGTCCCACCCCGGTCGTCGAATTGGGGGGCACCCCAAGGTTGTGGGAGGGAGCCCCACCCTCTCCCATCCCCTGAATGTTTCCCGTCGCGGAACAGCCCGTGGCGCAGTGCAACCAACCTGACGCCACTTGGCAATCTGTCACACCCGCAGCGGATCAACGTTGTGGATTGGAGGGGGGAGGCCCCGGCGAAGGATGTGGGGTTAGGGGAGGTGGTTTAGGAGTGAAGTCAGCCCAGCAATGTGGGGTTAGAGGGGTTCGTTTCCCTTTCGCTCGTTTGGGTCGACGAGTTCTGTCCGTCGATCTTGGACCTCAGTGACGACTGAGTTGAAACCTGCTGGATCTGTAAGGACCTCAAAGTCTGCAAGGAGAGCAGAGACGTCTTCGCTCTTCTCCACGATTTCGAGGGTGCCGCTTTCCAAGACTGGACCCATACTCCGGTCTCTTACGTATTGAGGGACACCCGAGACGCCGAACAACTCGCCCGTGAGTGCCTGGGCGGACGCCGGTCGGCTACGCCAGATCATTCGCAATCTCGTCACCAACGCCCTGCGGTACGGCGGACCAAACGTGAGTATCGAGGCTCACAACGGAGGCGGAGTGGCGGTCGTCAACGTCACCGACGACGGTTCCGGGATTCCCCCGGCCGACCGCCAACGCATCTTCGACCCCTACTTCCGAGCCCACAACATGCCCTCGCAGCCCGCATCAGTCGGCCTCGGTTTGACCGTATCGCGACAGTTGGCGGAACTGATGAGCGGAGAACTCACCTACGAATATCGTGATGGGGTGAGCAAGTTCAGCGTGCAGCTGCCGACAGAGCCGAAGGCCAAATACCCCGCTTCGTAGCCGTTGGCCATTAGAAGTAGTGGGGACACCACGGCTGTTTGTGCCATGAGAACATCGTGTCGGCCAGCCGTATCGCCTCACCCGATCCCGCCACTCGTCCAGCCGCCCGAGACAATGCAAAACTACCTCCCCCCAGGTAGCGGCTGCCAAGGGTCATCGGGTCCACTAGGAGGTCGGGTTCGTCAGATGTCGGTCGACACTCAGCACCCTCGGGTCCACCCTCGAGCAGGAACCGTCCCCCACAATCGGGAAGGAACGGATCGTTGATCTCAATGACGAGCCGGCCCTCGGTCCGATAGCGGCGGGAAGTCAGAGCCGCAGGAACATCCACGAGCCTGGCCCACAGACCATCGACGGAGCTTCGGTTCAACCTTCTTGGATCGGCCAGCAGGAAGTCGATCAGATCGTCCTGCGGCCTGTTCTGGGTGCGTACTTGATCGACCAGATCCATCGAGAACGCGAACTGCCACAGCTCGATCTCGGCCTCAGGTGTGAGGGCCATCAACTCGGCGGCGAGCAGCTCATTCTTCGGAAGGTTGTCCTTCCATGTGTCCTTCACCCGGTAGCGCAGATACCCAAGTGCTTCTCCACCGTCGCGGTAGATCGCGAACCTGTTGGAGGTGAATCCACCCCGCCACGACTCGAGATCCTCGAAATAGTGATCCCAAATCTCGGCCCGACGCGACAGGAATCCTGGTTGGTGGGCTGCGGCGCCGGAGTAGATCTCTGGGAGTAATCCCCTTGCGTCGCCGGCCCCGACCAGCGACACCTCACCGGCTCCGGAAGCGTCGACCGCTAGTGCGGCGTCTCGCTTGCCAATCTTCCACTCGGTATCCCTGGTCGCAACTCCGTAGCCGTACCGACTGTAGATGAGACTCTCGGAAGCGCGCAGCACAGCTACCGGCTCCTCTCGCTCACGCACATCGTCGAAGTGATACCGCATCATCGAGGTGAGAACTCCTCGACGCCTGTGGGTGGGAAGCACTGCAATGGCGGTGAGCCCGGCGGCCGCCACCGTGCCGCCCGGAACGGTCATGTCGAAACTGAATGAGCCACCCGTTCCGATGAACTCATCGTCTTCCACCGCAACGATGCTGCGATCGAGCTCGTGTACCTTCGCTTCGAGGGCGAGTTCCTCGTCCTTGCCGTCGAAGTTGAACGTTCGCTCCCACACCGAGGCGTAGGCGCGAAACTCCTCGGGAGTGATTGCACGGAGATCCATCAGTCGAGGCTAACCGATGCATCTGACAGGTTCGGACCGATTTCGTGCAGCCTCGAGGTTACGCGTCAGGTCCGCGGAGCGGTGACGATCCGCTCACGCTTGGTTTGCTCCATTCGGCGCGGCAACTTCCTTGGTTGGCTGTGCTGGTGCGTAATGTATCTGGACGATGATTCGCCCCTACGCAGATGAGGACATAGCTCAATTGCTCGATGTCTGGTACCGGGCGTCGCTGATCGCCCATTCGTTTCTCCCAGAGGAGTTCCTCGAGACGGAGCGGCGCCAGATCGCCGAGGACTGGCTCCCAATTGCCGAGACCACCGTCTACGAAATCGACGGTCGCGTGGTCGGGTTCTTGGCTTTGGTCGGCAACGAGGTGGGTGGCATCTTCGTTGACCCCGACCATCAGAGAGGCGGCATAGGTCGTTCGTTAATGGACAACGCCATCAAATCGCGCCCGTTTCTGGAACTCGACGTCTTCGAGGCCAACTCCACCGGCCGGAGCTTCTACGAAACGTACGGGTTTGAGTTCGTAGACCGGCACGTCAACGAGGCCACAGGTCACGTCGAACTCCGCCTTCGCTTGGCGAGGGGCGACGAATCCACAAACGTCTCAGCCACGATGCAGTCAGGAATCGCGGACCGAGGCGCTCAAATGAGTTTTGACCCGCGACCGGCGACTCGCGACATGCAACTACCTGATCACTAGATCCGGATGCGTGCGAACGCGGGGCTTGCGATCGATGACCGCCTGGGCCAATTTCTGAAACGCAATGTCGGCTTCACCGTCGGGGTCGGCGACCACGACCGGCCGTCCTTCATCTGCTCCTTCACGCATGGCCGGAACGAGCGGTATCTGCCCGAGCAACTCGGAGCCGATGTCGGCCGCTAGTGCCTCCCCGCCTCCTTCCCCGAACAGCATGTATTGCTTGCCGTCATCGCCTGTGAACCACGACATGTTCTCGATGACACCGAGCACTTCCTGATTGACCTTCTCGGCCATGAGTGCGGCCCGTTGGGCGACCCGCTGGGCGGCCGGTTGCGGGGTCGTGACCACGAGAACCTGGGCGCGGGGAAGGAACTGGCTCAGTGAGATGGCGATGTCGCCGGTCCCCGGCGGCATATCGATGAGCAGGAAGTCGGGATCGTCCCAGAAGACGTCAACGAGGAACTGCTCCATTGCCTTGTGGAGCATCGGCCCGCGCCAGATGACGGCCTGGTCGTCGGCAACGAAGTAGTCCATCGACATGACCTTCACGCCATGGGTCTCCGGCGCAATCATCGACTCGTCGATGACGATCGGCGAATAGTCCGCCCCCATCATCTTGGGGATCGAGAAGCCCCAGACATCCGCATCGATGATGCCGACCGACTTCCCTATGCGGGTCAGCGCGACCGCCAGGTTGCTGGTTACCGATGACTTGCCGACACCGCCCTTTCCCGACGCGATACCGATCACCCTGGTGCGTGAACCTGCCCCACCCACACTGTCGCGATTGGGCCAAATCGTCTTCATCATCTCGGCCCGCTCAGCATCGGTCATCAGCGTGAAGTCGAGGTTGATCGCTTTGGCTCCGGCATCTTCCGCCGCCTGAACGACCGCCTTGGTGAGTTCTTCTTGAAAAGGATGGTTGGGAACCGCCAACGCTATTTCCACCCGGGTCTTGCCGAGGCGTCCGGTCGCTGCTTCTCGCATCATGCCGAGCGATTCCAGCGAGCGGTGCAACAGTGGATCTTCGACCGCGCCAATCGCAGCGTACAAGGCGTCTTGTTCGACCATTTCATTTCCCTAACGACGTAGTGTTTAGAAAGCCACCGAAACTATAGTGAGCGCCACGACGAAGGAATCCTGGACGGATGGACACCAAGTCACTCTCACAATCGATAGGCGATCTGACTTCGTCACTCGGGGATCCGACCCGCCGCGGCATCTATATCGCCGTGCGCGAGGCGCCGGAACCGGCGACGGCTTCCCAGATCGCGGATCTGTTCTCCATTCATCCCAACGTCGCCCGCCACCACCTCGACAGGCTGGCCGAAGACGGCTACCTGGAAATAACGAGGAAGCGACCGCCAGGCAAGAGTGGACCGGGTGCCGGTCGACCTGCCAAGTGCTACACGGCCACCACCAAAGAGATCGAACTTCACTTCCCCGCCCGCCGGTACGACCTCCTTTCCGAATTGCTTGTTCGGGTGATCGAGCACATCAATCCGGGGAACCTCTCTGAGATCGCGGCGATGGTCGGACGGGAGTACGGCAAGGAAATCGCCGATGAAATCGGCGTACCCGATGAGTCAGGGTTCGACATGGCCGTTAGCGCAGTGGCCCGGGCTATGACCGGAATGGGCTTCAATACCGATTCCGACGCAGACACCCGCCGCCTGCTGACCAGCCACTGCCCCTTCGCTGCCACGGCAGCCAAACACCCCGAGGTCGTGTGTTCGCTCGACCGGGGAATCGTCTCCGGCCTCATGGAAGGCCTTTCAGACGACTGGCGCCCCGTACAGGTCGTGTCGCACCCCGGCGCCGCCGAAGACTGCGTCGCAGAGGTCTAGCCAACAGCCAACGGCTCCTCGCAACCTGACGCCCTCCCCTCCGCACTCGCCTACCGGCGAGTCCACCTCCCCCGCTGGGGGAGGAAACAGCTGATAGCTGACAGCTGATAGCGACCTGCCGGGCTCTGCCGGGCAGGTCTTAGACTGGCCCCTCAACCACAAAGAACGAGGTGACCAATGTCAGATCCGTTCAACGCCCGCGCGACATTGTCGACGCCACTCGGCGACCGGAACATCTACCGACTCGACGCACTGAAGTCGTTCGGAGATGTCGATTCACTCCCTTATTCCATCAAGGTGTTGCTGGAAGCCGCCCTTCGGAACTTCGACGGCCATGCAGTAACCGATGCTGACGTCAGGGCAATCGCATCGTACGACGCCACCAAGGTGGGTGAGACCGAGATCGCATTCTCTCCGGGGCGCGTCGTCCTGCAGGACTTCACAGGTGTACCCGCGGTGGTCGATCTGGCGGCCATGCGATCTGCCGTCGTCAGGATGACGGGTGACGAAGCAGCAGCCCAGAAGGTCAATCCGCTGGTTCCCTGCGATTTGGTGATCGACCACTCGGTGCAGGTCGATGCCTTCAACTCGGGAATGGCGCTCCAGATCAACGCCGACAAGGAATTCGAGCGGAACAAGGAGCGGTACGAATTCCTCAAGTGGGGTCAATCCGCTTTCGACAACTTCCGGGTCGTTCCGCCGGCTACCGGAATCGTCCACCAGGTCAACCTCGAGTATCTGGCCAAGGTGGTGTGGGACAACGGTGACACCCTCTACCCGGACAGCCTGGTCGGAACCGACAGCCACACGACGATGATCAACGGTCTCGGTGTAGTTGGCTGGGGCGTCGGCGGAATCGAAGCCGAGGCGGTCATGGTCGGCCAACCGATCTACATGCTGCTGCCGGAAGTGATCGGTTTCAAGCTCACCGGCAAGCTCGCCGAAGGCGCTACTGCGACAGATCTGGTGTTGAAGGTGACGCAGATGCTCCGGGCACACGGTGTCGTCGGCAAGTTCGTCGAGTTCTACGGACCGGGCCTGGCCGGGATGCCACTGGCCAATCGAGCGACGATTGCCAATATGGCCCCCGAGTACGGCGCCACGATGGGTTTCTTCCCGGTGGATGAACAGACCACCCGCTATCTACGTCTCACCGGGCGCGATGAAGATCTGGTGGCGACCGTCGAGCAGTACTACCGCGAGCAGGGCCTGTGGCGAGAGGACGATCGGGAGATTGTCTACTCGTCCACGCTCGAACTCGACATGAGCACGGTCGTTCCCGCTTTGGCCGGACCGAAACGACCACAGGACCGCATCGAACTGTCCGACATGAAGACCCAGTGGCATACAGACATGGACGTCACCTTCGGTAAGGCCGGCGACGAAAGATACGCGACGGTTGAATCCGAGGGCACCAGTTTCGATATGCACCACGGTGACGTCGTGGTGGCGGCTATCACCTCTTGCACGAATACTTCTAACCCCGACGTGATGATCGGTGCCGGTCTGGTGGCAAGGAAGGCCAGGGAGAAGGGACTCACTCGCAAGCCGTGGGTGAAGACCTCGCTGGCTCCGGGATCCACAGTGGTGACCGAGTATCTCTCGGACTCGGGTCTGATCGGCGACCTCGAAGCTGCAGGCTTCTACACCGTCGGCTACGGCTGCACGACCTGCATCGGCAACTCCGGTCCGCTGCCCGCCGAGATCACCGCCGGGATCAATGAGGGAGACCTGGTGGCTGCCTCCGTTCTGTCCGGCAACCGCAATTTCGAGGGGCGGATCAACCCAGACGTGCAGGCGAACTACCTCGCGTCACCGCCGCTGGTTGTTGCCTACGCGCTGGCCGGGACGGTCGATATCGATCTGTCCAACGACCCGATCGGGCAGGATCCAGACGGCAACGACGTCTACCTGAGGGACATCTGGCCTACTCAGGCTGAAATCGATGAGATCGTGGCAGCCAGCGTCACCGAGCAGCAGTTCCGCACTCAGTACGCGGACGTTTTCAAGGGGCCGGAAGCCTGGCAGGCGATCGACACGTCGGGCGGCGCGCTCTACTCGTGGGACGCAGATTCAACATATGTGCAAGAACCACCGTTCTTCGAGGGCCTGACCACCGACCCTGGAACCATCTCAGCGATTGCCGGAGCGCGAGTGCTTGCGAAGCTGGGTGACTCGGTCACCACCGACCACATCAGTCCTGCCGGCTCAATTGCACCCGACTCACCGGCCGGCCGGTTCCTCACCGACAACGGGGTGACGCGAGCGATGTTCAACTCGTACGGGTCACGCCGCGGCAACGATCGTGTGATGACAAGAGGCACGTTCGCAAACATCCGTGTCCGGAATCAACTGGCACCGGGGACCGAAGGTGGGTGGACGATGGACTTCACCGACGGTCAGGTGAAGAGCATCTACGAGGCCAGCCTCAACTACAAGGAGGCAGGCATCCCGCTGGTGGTTCTGGGAGGTGTCGACTACGGCATGGGATCGTCGCGCGATTGGGCGGCCAAGGGAACCTTCCTGCTCGGCGTCAAGGCGGTTATCGCCAAGTCATTCGAGCGTATCCACCGCTCGAACCTGATCGGAATGGGTGTTTTGCCGCTCGAGTTCCCAGCGGGCACCGATGCCGAAACCCTCGGCCTGGACGGCACGGAGACGTTCGACATAGCTGTCGATGAGACTTTGCAGGCCCGCCAAGACGTCGAAGTCAAGGCGACCAAGTCGGACGGAACCGTGGTTCAGTTCACCGCTACCTGCCGGATCGATACGCCGGTCGAGGTGGACTACTACCGCAACGGCGGAATCCTCCATACGGTGCTGAAGCAGATGGCAATCGACTGACAGACAATCTGCCTGGCTGTTGGGGTCGAAGGCGATCCCAACAGCCGGGACGTCACAAATCGAACCCTATGAGGCTGCCCAGTTCCTCGAGGGCAACCTCTGGGTCGACCACCTTGATCGTCGTCATACCGAGCTCACGGGCCGTCTTCAGGTTGCGGCCGATGTCGTCCAGGAAAACACACTGGTCGGCGTTGAGGTCCAGACGTTCCAGCAACCGTGTGTAGATGAGGGGGTCGGGTTTCCTGACTCCCTCGATCCAGGACTCGACGAAGACGTCGAACTGACTCTGGAAGAGGGGCACCTCCCAGTCGGCGGCCGGCGACTCCCAGTTGTTCGTCAACGCAGCGACTTTGTTGCCGGCGACTCGCAAACGCTTTATCGCCTCCATCATGCGTGGACGGGGAACTGCGTAGCTCTCAATCGTGTCGAGAAGGCGGGCGACGTCGATGTCGGCACCTTCCGCGCGACACTCGGCGCCGAACTGCTCCACGAACTCGGAACGTCCGACTCTGCCGGTCTCGTGCCGAGCCCAGGCGCCATCCTCTCTGGCAGCAATACGATTGAAGAACCCGGCAGTCAGCCCATGCTCGTGTTCTGTCTGCGCGATGACATCGAACGGGGAATCGAGCACGACGCCGCCGAGGTCGAAGACCACCGCTCGAATCATCCTTCGGCCAGCCGCAATTTGATGAGTTCGACCTCTTCGTCGAGTAGCCGGATCATCTGACGCAATCGCTCTGCAGAGGAATCCTCTGCGAGCAACTGCTGGGCATCGAGGGGACCGATCGGGAGCATCTGAGCCAGGTGGAAACCGGCCACCACCGGATCGTCTCCCATCTCGGGAGCGAAGTTGCCGGTGTCGGCGCCCAACTCAGAAGCCACGGCCAGAAGCCGGTGCAGAGAACCAGTGGCGGTGGCCAGTAGTTCGATTCCCTCGGGGTCGTCTTCCTCCTCCAGCACCGTGACGTCGGCCATCGGATAGGGATCCTCCGGCAACCATCGATCAATTCGGATTCGCTCCAGACCGACTGCGATCACGGCCCTGTGGCCATCCTCGATCTCCTGCGTAGTGCGGACCTCAGCGAGGGTTCCGACATCGAAGCGGACATCTCCACCACCCACCTCGAAACCGCGCTCAATCAGGACCACTCCAAATCGGCCGTCCGAGGCGATGACGTCGTCCAGCAGTCGCAGGTAACGATCCTCGAAAACCCGCAGCGGGATGACCGAGAAAGGGAAGTGCACTCCCCCGAGCGGGAACATGGGCAGATTCATGGCTACTCGGTAGGTCGGTTGTGCTGGAAGACGTTGAAGCGGAGACGGTCGACCTCCGCATCGTTGAGCGAGATTGCGAACGCGTAGCCGCCCGCTTTGGGAAACGGTACGTGGTTGAAAGTGAACGCTCGCACCAAACCGATGTCGCTCCCCTCAGGAGCACCAGGGGGCCTGCCGACTTCGAAGCCGTGTCGTAGTGGCCCTGAGCTGAACAGGCTGCCTCCGTCCTCATCCTGGAGATCGATCGCCAGCGTCATCGGGCGGCCGGTCCAGGTCCATGGAATGCGGACCCGCAACCCTATGGCCATTGTGTGGTGACGGGCAGGAAACCCACCGACTCGCAACGTGTCCCATCCGCCGCCGAGCAGGAAGAGCTTGCCGGCGATCGCCTGGGCGGCATCGGCGAGAATCGCGAAGTCCACGGACGGTTCGAAGGCGGGAGAGTCGAAGGCCGACTCATCGAACTCGAGTGACTCATAATCCATGAGTTCACTCTAGGGTCCACAGCTTCTGGCGTGAGAAACCCGCCACAATTGCGCGCTTCCTAACGCCGGAACGGGAGTTGTCGGGGGATTACGATGCTGGGCATGCCCGAGCCGCATGATTGGTATAAGGACGCCGTGTTCTACGAGGTCCCGATCCGGTCGTTCATGGACGGCAACGGTGACGGATTCGGCGACTTCGACGGTCTCACCTCCAAGCTGGATTACATAGCCAAACTCGGCGTGACCGCGATCTGGGTGCTGCCGTTTTACCCCTCCCCATTGCGCGACGATGGCTACGACATCGCCGACTTCATCTCGATCGACCCGCGCTACGGCGACATGGATGACTTCCGCCGGTTTGTAACCGAGGCACATGCGCGGAACTTGAAGGTCGTGACCGAGCTGGTCATCAACCACACATCGGTGGACCATGCTTGGTTCCGACGGGCGCGCCAATCGCCGCCGGGATCCATAGAACGAGACTTCTACGTGTGGAACGAAACAAACGACCGGTTCCCGGATGCGCGCATCATCTTCACGTTCACCGAGGATTCGAACTGGGCGTGGGACGAAGTTGCCGGTGCCTACTACTGGCATCGATTTTTCTCGCATCAACCCGATCTCAACTATGACAACCCGGCCGTCCACGAGGCGGTGTTCGATGTGCTCGACTTCTGGTTGGAGTTGGGAGTCGATGGTCTGCGACTGGATGCCGTGCCCTACCTGTATGTCCGTGATGGAACCACCGGTGAGAACCTCCCGGAAACTCACGCGTTCCTCAAGCAACTTCGGGCGCATGTGGACAAGCACTTTCCGGGAACGATGTTGCTCGCCGAAGCCAACCAATGGCCGGACGAGGCTGTCGCCTACTTCGGAGACGGCGACGAGAGCCACGTCAACTACCACTTCCCGCTGATGCCGCGGCTGTACGTAGCCATGGCGCTCGGCGATCGCGCCCCGGTGCTAGATATCCTCGCCAAAACGCCGCCGATACCGGATACCGCCCAATGGGGCATCTTTGTCCGCAACCACGACGAACTCACTCTCGAGATGGTCACAGACGAGGAGCGGGCGCTGATGCTGGAAACCTACGCAAACGATCCGAGGGCGCCGATGAACGTCGGAATCCGGCGGCGATTGGCTCCCTTGATGGGGAACGACCCGCGCAAGATCCGGTTGATGCTGTCGTTGCTGCTCTCGCTGCCGGGATCGCCCTTCCTTTACTACGGGGATGAACTGGGAATGGGCGACGATCTCGATCTGCGGGACCGTGACGGAGTCCGCACTCCCATGCAGTGGGATGCAACGGCCAACGCCGGTTTCTCCACTGCTCCCACCGATGCCCTCTACGCTCCGGCCATTTCCGACCCCGTGTACGGGTACGAGCAAGTCAATGTGATCGCACAGGAGGACGATCCCGAATCAATCCTCAACTGGGTACGTCGGGCAACCACCGTCCGGAAACGCCACCAATGCTTCGGCAGAGGCTCAGTCGAGTGGATCGAAGTGCCGGACAAAGCGGTGCTCGCGTTCCAGCTCGATCACCCAACCGCATCGGTGTTCATAGCCGCCAATGTCTCCGATAGACCTGCCGAAGTCCACTTGCCCGCTGGAATCGACGAATTCACCGAGCATCCAGTCGGCGGACCCCACTCGCTCGATCCCTACGAGTTCACCTGGGTGGCCATTACAACCCCTTCGTGAGGTCTGAGGATCAGTCGTTGATTGATCGGACCGTCACGATCCAACTCTGATGAAAACACCACGTCGCCCGGACCGGAGCGAACCACCCGTTCCTCATCGGTGAAGTTGAGGGCGATCAGCAGCGTTTTATCGCCGTGTTGGCGTCTGTATGCGAGAACTCCGTCGGCGGTACCAATTGGGTGGTAGGCGCCGGCCCGCAGCACCTCGCGACTCTTCCGCAAGCGGAGCAGCTCAATGTACAGCCTCAGCATCGAACGGTCGTCCCCGAGCTCGCTCTCCACGTTCAAAGAGCGATGGTCGTCGGGGATCGGCAACCAGGGTGCAACCACCGTGGGCGAGAACCCCGCCGTAGCGGTTCCGTCCCAAGGCATCGGTGTGCGGCAACCGTCCCGCGACTCGACCGCCGGTTCCTGCAGAGCCCCGGCGGCATGCCGCCGGTCCAGACCATCTGCCTGGGAGCATCAAGGCTCACCTTGACTGGGAAGGCGCGGTCCCGGACTGATCTCGGAGAAGACCTTGATCTTGCTGCCGGCTGCAATGGTGCCTTCGACTCTCACTACTCCGGAGTCGCAGCCCGTGTACCCCGCCGCATCTGTGAGGATGTCCTATACCTGCTGCGGCGCAGCCTCCATTGTCATGGCAACGTCGTAGCCCTTCATCCTGTCTCCCAGATCAAGCCCCTTTGTAGAGCTCCTCGATCTCGGTTTCGTACCGCTCATGGATTACACGGCGTTTGAGTTTCAGCGTCGGGGTCAGCTCTTCGGACTCCGGGGTCCATTCGTCCGGAAGGACCGTGAACTTCTTGATCTGCTCGACCCTGGCGACATCCTCGTTCGCATCATCGACGGCCTTCTGCACCTCGGCCTGGATCTCCGGCAACTGCGAAAACGCCGCCATATCGGTGAAGGCGATCCCTTGCCGTTCTGCCCAGGCGGGAGCCATGTCGCCATCGAGCACTATTAGCGCGGATAGGTACTTGCGCCGGTCGCCGATCACACAGGCCTGACCGATCAACGGATGATTCTTGATCAGCCCTTCGAGCTTGGTGGGGGCGATGTTTTTGCCGCCGGCTGTGATGATCAGTTCCTTCTTCCGGTCGACGATCGACACGAACCCATCGGCGTCGATCTCGGCCAGGTCGCCGGTCATCACCCACCCGTCGACGAAGGTCTCAGCCGTTTCGTTCGGCATCTTGAAGTACCCACCGGTGACGTTGCCGCCCGTCATCATCAATTCGCCATCGTCCGCCAGTTTCACCTCACCGCCCGCTATCGCTTTGCCGACGGTTCCGATCTTGTTGGCACCGGGCAAATTGGTCGTTCCCGGGCCGGTCAACTCGCTCATGCCCCAGAGTTCGTATAGCGGCAGACCGATACCTTGGAAGAACTCGAGGAGTTCGGGAGCGATCGGCGCCGCCGTGGATATGGCGATCATGACTTCGCCCATGCCCAGGCCATCAAGGAGCTTGGTCAGCACGACCTTCTCCAGCGCCGTGTGCTTGAGTCCTGTCAGGAATGGAACTGAGTCTCCTGCCTGCTTGAGCCGGACGACCTCGGTGCCGGTCTTGATTGCTGCCATGGCCAGGGTCCGCTTGAGGCCTTCCTCGCTTTCCAGCCTCGCCATCAATCCCGCCTGGAAACGCTCGAATACCCGCGGAGCCGCCACGAATATGTTCGGCCTGGCTTCCTGCACGTATTCGAGAACCTGTGTCATGTCGGGGCAGTACCAGACTTCGCCGACGTACCACATGCCGAGGTAGTGGCTGGCAATCCGCTCTGCAATGTGCGCCAGCGGCAGGAACGACACCAGACGCGGGTGTTTGGGGATATGGAGCGTCCTCTCGGTGGACTCGACGGTCCACAGGACGTTGTAGTGAGTGATGACGACACCCTTGGGTGTGCCGGTCGTTCCCGAGGTGTAGATGAGCGTGGCGATATCGGCGGGCTCGAGTTGAGCACTCCGCCCGTCGACAAGATCCGGCTCGGCGGCGAGCCTGTTTCGGCCGCGTTCCTTCAGTTCATCCCAGGACAGAACCCAGTCGACATCCGCGTACTCCTCCGCTCCTTCAATGAGAACCACGTACTCGAGGTTCGGAAGCTCGGGCTTTGCCTCCTCCCAACGTTTCATGAAGTCGAGGTTTTCGAGGATGGCTACCCGCGCTTCACAGTGCCCACCTATGTAGGCGACCTGGGATGTCGCCAGAGTTGAGTAGAGGGTGACCGGCGTGGCGGCCGCATGCACCACCCCGAGGTCGGCGATCACATGCTCAGGCCGATTGGCAGCCATCAAGGCGACGAAATCGCCCTTGCCGATTCCAAGGTCGATCAACCCGGCCGCCACATCGACGACACGTGCCCGGTACTCCGACCAGGTGAGCTCGTTCCACCGGTCGCCAGCCCGCCAATGGATAGCGGGGACCAACGGATGCTCGGCCGCGTTGCGGGCAAAGATGTCGACGACCGTCTTTCCCTCCACTGCCTTGTCGATCGCTGCCCTCATATCCGTCGCACTATTAGCCATGACGTCCTCCTAGCCGGCACATTCAGCGAATCTCCACTCCAGATAACACTAACGACGACGGAGCAGCTACGTTCGACCCGCTATTCGGCGCCCGGCCGCTTCCGTAGCCGTTTGATCTCGCTGCGCCTGCGTTTGGAATCCAAACGTCGCCGCTTGGCGGCACGTGATGGCTTCGTGCGCCGGCGTAGAGGTGCCGGTGGACTGGCCGCGGCGGCCAGCACCTCGGCGAGACGTTTCCTCGCCATCTGCCGGTTCCTCCACTGCGACCGGGACTCATCAACCGTCACGACCACGACACCGTCCACGAGACGTTTTCCCAACGCGCCCATCACCCGTGATTTGAGCTCCGGGGGAATCGCCGGAGACACACCCACATCGAACCGCAGCTCCGCCCGGGTGTTGGACCGGTTGGCATGCTGACCGCCGGGACCACCGGAGGTAGAGAAGCTCCACTGCAGCTCGTCGGCTGGAATTACTATCGACTGATTGACTACGAGGTCCTCATTCATGCCTCGGCCTGCTCTCCGGTGAACATGGCGAGGACTTCGGGGCGCGCCACCTTGCCAAGGATATTGCGTGGAAGCTCATCGACGAACTTCCAGTGACGCGGAACCTTGTAGCCGGCGAGGTGTTCCCGAATGTACGACTCCAGGTACCGATCCGTCAGTCCCGCCTCACCCACCACCGCGGCGACAACGATCTCTCCCCATTCAGGGTCAGGCATGCCGACGACAACCGCCTCATAGACTCCGTCCTCCGCCAGCAGCACCTCCTCAACCTCGAGCGGGTGTATATTCTCGCCCCCGCTGATGATGATGTCGTCGGTCCGACCGAGCACTCGTAATCGGCCCCGTTCGTCGATCCGACCGAAGTCTCCGGTTCGCAGCCAGTGAGACGGCAGGTGGGCGGGTTCACTGATGTAACCGGCGGAAACCATGGGACCGCGCACCTCGATGTTTCCGAGTTCTTCGTTGCGAAGGCGATTACCTCCTGCGGAAGTCACCCGCAGCTGTACGGTGTCGAGCGGTGGCAGGTCGAGGCTGGGATTCAGGCCTTCCTCGAGTGGGAGCGTCGCTACCTGCGAGGCGGTCTCGGTCATTCCGTAGGTGGGAAGAACCGGCAGGCTCGCTGCCGCCGCACGATCCAACAACTCCTGAGTGCTCGGACCGCCGCCGAGGAGCACGGCTCGCACCCCCCAGTACGGTCCCGGCTCTATATCGAGAATGCGCTCGAGCATGGTGGCGACGAGGCTGACCAGGGTGACTTTCCCCTCCCTCATCAGCATCCCGGCACGGGCCGACTCGAAGCGCGGCTCGAGGACAACCGCACTTCCCTGCCGAGCCGATCGCACGATGATCGACCAACCGCCGACGTGAAAGAGCGGCAGGACCGCCAACCACCTGTCCTGTTTCGCAAGCCCCAGATGCTTCGCTGAAGCGGCGGCGGAAGCTTCGAAGTTCGCCCGACTGAGTCGTACGCACTTTGGATCGCCCGTTGTGCCCGACGTGAACATGACCATGTAGCCATCATGTGGCGGCACATCGCACCGCAAATCGACACCCGCCTCTTGCAAGGCATGGATCGGCGTAGTTTCCAGATCTAGCTTGGGGGCGTGTCGGGAGGCGAGCACCCGGACGGCGCCTGCTCTGGCAATCAGGGGTTCCGCCTCCTCCGCTACCAGGCGAGTATTCAGCGGTAGAACGAGGGCACCGGTGCGAGGCACGGCCAGCATGGCCACGACCGTGTCGACGTCGTTCTCGCCCCAGACGGCAATCACGTCCCCTCGCGCTACTCCCGAGGCTCGCAGCGCTCCAACAGTCCGGCACACCAGTTCCTCGACCTCGCCAAACGTCCAGGTCCGAGCAGGGGCAATCAGAAACGGATCGTCCGGCGCCCGTTCCGCTGCTTTCATGAGCCAGTCGGCGATTTGTTCCATGACGACGTAGAGTATCGGCGCTTGGCGAGGAGAAGACCAACCATGGTTTCGGAACTGTTCGATACGTCGGTCTGGGAGTTGGTTCCCGACTTCAACTTCACAGACATCACCTACCACCGCGCCATCGAGGGCGACACGGTTCGAGTTGCGTTCGATCGACCGGATGTCCGCAACGCCTTCCGTCCTCAAACGGTCGACGAGTTGTACAGGGCACTCGACCACGCACGAATCACTCCGTCGATCGGAACCGTCCTTCTGACCGGAAACGGTCCTTCTCCGAAGGATGGGGGCTGGGCATTCTGCTCGGGAGGGGACCAGAGGATTCGCGGCAAGGACGGCTACCAGTACGCGGACGGATCGGACTCGCCGGGGCGGCTCCACATACTGGAGGTCCAACGGCTGATCAGGTTCATGCCGAAGGCGGTCATTGCAGTGGTGCCGGGCTGGGCGGTCGGTGGAGGTCACTCATTGCACGTTGTCTGCGATCTGACCATCGCCAGCCGGGAACATGCCATTTTCAAACAAACCGATGCCGACGTCGCCAGCTTCGACGCCGGATACGGCTCCGCCTATTTGGCCAGGCAGGCCGGTCAAAAGAGAGCCCGTGAGGTCTTCTTCCTCGGCCGCGACTACTCGGCCGATGAGGCTGTGGAGATGGGAATGGCCAATCTCTCAGTTGACCACCAGGAACTGGAAGCAGTCGCCCTCGAATGGGCCAACGAGATCAACGCCAAGAGCCCGACTGCGATCATGATGCTCAAGTACGCCTTCAACCTCCCGGACGATGGATTGGTCGGGCAGCAACTCTTCGCAGGCGAGGCCACTCGCCTGGCGTATGGAACCGACGAGGCCCGGGAAGGGCGCGATGCGTTCCTCGAGAAGCGGGACGCGGATTACTCGAAGTACCCACGCCAGATCTGATGAACCGACGCCGAGCCTGGTGGGAAGCCTCCCGACCGCACACGCTACCGGCAGCGGCGACGCCTGTGCTGGTCGGTACCGGCCTGGCGGTCGGAAGCGACGTCTTTCGCTGGGGCCCTTTCCTGGCCGCGCTCTTTGGAGCCCTGGCGATTCAGGTGGCAGCCAACTTCACGAACGACTTGTCAGATGCCCGCAAAGGCGCAGACAACGAGGAGCGCATCGGCCCGCAGCGAATGGTGGCGACCGGCGTCATCTCAGAGAAGCAGATGACAGTTGCAACGGTGCTGGCCTTTGGTTTGGCCTCAGCCGCAGGCGTGTATCTGATCGTCGAGGCCGGCTGGGTCATCGCCGCGATCGGACTGGTATCGATTCTCGCTGCTATCGGCTACGTCGGAGGTCCGCGCCCCTACGGCTACCACGGCCTCGGCGAGGTGTTCGTATTCGTGTTCTTCGGTCTGGTTGCGACCGTCGGGACCCGATACGTGTTCGATCGGTCCGCCCCACTCGATGCCTGGTTGCTGGCGATTCCGGTCGGGTTCCTCGTAACCGCGATTCTGGTAGCCAACAACGTGAGGGATATCGAGACAGACGCCGCCACGGGCAAGCGAACCCTTGCAGTAATCCTCGGGCGTGAGCGAACCCGTTCGTTTTTCGCCGTTCTGGTGTTCGGAGCGTTTGTTGCGATCGCCATATTCGGTGTGGCGGGGTGGACGCCGCAGGCCACTCTGTTTGCAGTGTTCCTGGCTCCGTTCAGTTCCAGCCTGGTCCGGACCGTGTACGCCAAGACGGAAGGCCCGGCACTCATTCGCGTGCTGAAGGGAACTGCCCGTCTCCATCTGCTGGTCGGCCTGCT
>CBDTUP010000011.1:0-18489 GCA_965363685.1 uncultured bacterium
TGCCGCGGTCGCCTCCGGGAAAGGGGACCCGGAGACGGCGGTGGTATTGGCCGCGGCTGCGGACAAGCTGCTGGGCGAGGAAGGAGTCGTGGTGGCGTATTCGGAGGACGGCCCGGGCCGGGCCCACCTCGAAGCTGCGGAGGCTGCCCTGACACCCGAACAGATCGGCCGAGCCAAGGCCAAAGGAGTAGCCCTTTCCATTCGTGATGCGCTTCATCTAGCGCGTTCGGACTAGCACCGACAGGTGACTTGGGAACAACCTGGAGGAGTTGCAACAGTCTCCTGAGGCTCTTCTCAATTGACGTTTCGTTCGGAGTGTCCGGCGGGTTTCAACCTCTCCACCAGGTCGATCGGTAGCTCCAGGTTCTGTTCGGAGAATTCGTCGAGTAGCTCGATCAGTAGGAGTGGCGACCTTGACGCTTGTCATCCCCTTCGTCAAATGACGCTCTTCGTAAGGAGCGTCTAGCTGGCTTTCAACCTTTGTGTCAGCTCGATCACCAGCTGAATCAGTAGCCCCAGGTCCTTCTGGGAGAGCTCGTCGAGTAGCTCGATCAGCCAGCGGCGCTTGCCGGACGGTCGATCGAATCTGGCCGGCGCTGCCCTCATCGCCGATACCCGCTCACTTAGTCCCATCTCGGGGGACGCTTGCTGAGCGGATAACAGCATCGTCTGCCCCTGGCGGTCATGCCCTTGCGCTCCGACTCGCTTCGACAACGTAGCCCGAGAGGGGCCCCTCCGGGAAGGGGGCCCCTCTCAATCGATTACGCATAACTTCTAGGAGGGTGCACCTTTCCAATGGTGACATGCATATAGGCCGCCACCCAGGGAATGCCACCCATGGTCCTTCGGACAAGGGAGCGAGACTCCCGCCTCGGTCAGATCAGTGCCGCTAAACCTCAGCAGTTCGGTGCCCAGGTATGCGCCTCCGTCGTCGTCGAAGACCATCACATTGAAGGCCTTCCCGTTGGCCAGGATCGGGCCAGACGAGCCGAACTCGACGGTTGGATCGAAGCAGTGGTCGTAGTCGGACGGCCCAGCCGTGACACAGGTCCAGCCGGCATTGGTCATCTTGTCGACGCTCACGCCGCCAGCCGATGCCGGGGCCATCGCACCCATCACCATGGCGACCACAGCCAGCATCACTATCAGTCTTCTGTTTCCCATAATGCTCTTCCCTTCAGCCATCAGTTCCCTCCTCATGCCAATCGCCTTCACCGGTCAGATACCTTCACTGACAGGGAAGATTTCATCCGCGACCAGGCCATGCGCTTCCCGGTGGACGGTGTTGGCGTCTTTGGCGCTATCGGCCTCGACGAGACAGAAGATCTTTCCGGCCGTCTCATCCACCCAGTACCTGAGGTAACTCACCCCGTATTTGGCCTGCGTCTCGAGGTCCTTCATGTGAGCCTCGGCCACATCGCCGGCAGATACGCCTCCCTCGATGTTGTGGACATCCATGAACAGTGACAAATGTTCCTCCTTTGACTCCGCCTACTTGACGGTGTCGAAGGTATCGAGTGCAAAGCCGGCCGTCATGAGTGTCGACCACTCACATTCGCCTCGACACCACTCAGATATATGTCCTCAGTGCGAAGTAAGGATCCCCAGATCAATCGCCGTATCGACCGCTGCTTCCCGGCTCGCGACGTCGAGCTTCATCAGGATCGCGGCAACGTGATTCTCAACGGTGCGGTATGAGACGAACAGGCGATCGGCAATCTGGACGTTGGTGAGGTTTTCGGCGAGTAGCTCGAGAACTTCCGCCTGCCGGGCAGTCAAGCCCGCTGCATGCTCGCGAGTCGACCGTGCCTTCCCGCGCGGGAGTCTGACCCCTTCGTCGAGGAGCTTCCGTCGTACCCGATTGGCCGCCGCGGTGGCTCCCAGAGTCTCAAAGATCTCGATGGCCGCCAGTTGCGCACCCTCGTCTCCGTGCATCAGTGCCAGGCCACGCTCATACGGAACGCCTTTGGCCTCCCAGAAGTCTGCTGCCGCCTCCCACCTACCCTCGATGATCCACCGATAGAAATCGGAGACTCGATCCGGGACCGTTGTCAGCAGCCCGAGCTTCCACATCCAGAAGGCAAGGGCTCCGCTCGGCCAGAGGAAACCGCTCGCCATCGACCTGTCGAGAACCTCCGTGAGACGCTCCATCTGGGCTGGGTCATCTTCACCTGAAAGCCACAGGTATTCAGCGAGGACGGAGGCGCCCGGGTCAATGTGCTGGAGCTCTCCGGAAGCCTCCGCCAACGACCACATCCTCACGAGCGTGGTTTTGGCCTCGGCTCTTCCCCGACGTGCCTGTATTGCACCGAGCATCCTCAGCGCCACGATCTCTGAATGGGGGTTAGTACCAATCACTTGGGTGGCGGCGTCTTCGGCTGCATGCCAGTCACCTTTCCAAACGAGAATCTCTGCGTACATGGCCTGTGCGTAGTTCTCCAAATGCCGGATCTCATGTCGGGCGGCTGTGTTGCGGGCTCGCTGAGCGAGATCGCTAGCACGCTCCACATCCCGGATATCTGCGGCGAGTCCCGCCAGACAGACCAGCGCATAGGACTCCTCGTACCGGAACCCGCCTTCCTTGGCCCGCCGATACCCTTCCTCGACCAATGAAACGGGACTTCGATCCCCTGAGCTGTGGCCGATGGAACCCTTCAGTATCAAGGCCTGGGCAACAGCCAGATCATCTCCGGCCGCCTCTGCGATTGCGATCGCACGATCGGCGAACTCGATGCCGGCCAAGTCGTCGTCGCCTCGCATGAGGTTGAGCAGTCCACGCTGGTTCAGGGCAAAGGCGAGATCGTGGCTCGGCCCATACAGTTGCAAGGTCGCCACAGCCTCAACCGAGGAGGCTTCCGCATCTTCGGGTCGACCGTTCACCTCGAAAACGCGAACAGCGAAAGCCAGTAACCGCCCCAGTGCACGATCATCGCCGGCCTCCCGTCGAGATCTGATCGCTCTCTCGAGGGACTCGACGACATCACCGGTGTCAAGTCGATACTCGGACCTGGCCCAGTCCTCGAAGACTTCGGCCCGGTCGGTCACTGGTATCCGGTCAAGGTGGGGCTCGAGCGATCGGAAATGCGCAAGAGCCTCTCGATAGCTCTCGATCCCCACGGCCGAACTCGCTGCTCTGGGGGCATACCGGACGATCGCCTCGACGTCGCCGGCTTCCACAGCATGATGGGCAAGCTGAGACCAATCTTCCCGACCGGCGAGGGCGGTCAGCAGCAGCTTGTTCAGACGGCGTCGATCTGTCGAGCTCAGGGCAGATTCGATCGCCCGTCGGGTCAGCTCGTGATTGAACGAGATCGTTTCGTCTCCCACCCGCAGCAAACCCTGACGGACACATTCGTCCAACTGGTGTTGGGTTGCGTTGACAATCGAGTCGATGATGGTTCGCTCCGATTCGCCGGGAATCACCGAGACCAGATCGAGTACACCTCGAGCGGCGGACGACAGTTTCGCCGCCCGAGCAAGCACTGAGTCCTGGATCGACGAAGGAACTTCTTCCACGCCCGAAGCGAGAACCTCGGTCACGAAGAGTGGATTGCCGCCGGTCAAAGTCATGACCTCGTCAGCGTCGAGGTTCGTCGCTTCGACCATCGACGCCACCACGGGTGCCGTGAGGCGCTCAAGATGCATCCGCACGATGTTCTGTGGGGCGAGTTCTCCGATCACGGCTCGCAGAGGATGCTCGTAGTCGACTGCGCCATCGCGGTAGGTGAGTAACAGGAGTCCGTTAGTCCGGGCTATCCGCCGGCCGAGGAACTTGACGGCATCCAGTGTCGCCTCATCCGCCCATTGGGTGTCCTCGATAACCAACACGCTGCTGCGCAGTGAACGTGAAAGCAGATCCAGGGTCGCTTGCCATACAAGGGGACTATTCCCTTCCCTGAGAGGTTCCGCGAGCGACGGCTCGTCGCGGGCTATGTCGATGAACGGACCCAGGGGTTGGGGGGTCGACAAATCGTCGCAATACCCGATATGGATGTGTGCTTCATCGGCATGCCGAACTACGAACTCTCGAGCAAGCGAGCTCTTGCCAATGCCGGCCTCTCCCCGAAGCAGAACGACCTTTCCTCCGGACGAGGCGACACCTGCCAGCAATTCAGCCAGCCGACTGAGCTCGGGGTCCCTCTCCAGCAGCACATCAGCAGCCTACTGAGACTGGTACCACTATCACTCCGAGCGGCCCAAACCGGTTCTCGGTATTGGGTCGCGTTCCAGTTCGATAGCCGGCATTCTGCACCATTTGCTGAGTTCGGCTCCTGACGGTGAAGGAGTCACGCTTTGCGACATCGATCACTCTGATAGCGAACCCTGCCCTCACGATTGGATCCTCGCCTCGAGGGTTGTGGATGAACGCACGGAAGGCTGGATGGCTTATCTCTTTGGCGATTGTGGGGTCGGACTCAGGGACCTCTAGCCGGCTGAAGCGCTCGCCGGCGCTCCTTCAGGTTCGCCGACCACTCCCAACCTGATTCAGTTGCAGCTGCGGTGGCCTCCGCGGCGGCAGCGACGCGTTTCACACCTTGGGGAGCCGGGCGACCATACTTGCGGCCATGGTTCGCAACGGCCTCGGCTGTGAACTCGAAACCCGCAGCACCGACCCGCTCACCGGCTCCGATGGCATCCGACGCGGTCTGGGTCGATAGCGACACTATTGCGGTCGCCATTGCCGACGGGGCGCGGTCGTGAAATCCGGGACGTCGCGGGGTCCCTGATCAGATTGGCTAAGGCCGATCCGCTTGACCGGTTGCTCCCTCCAGGCGCAGCGGTTCGCCCAGCTTGACAGTGGTCGGCCATCGATAGGCGAGTCCGATGATCAGGCCGCTCGTCGTCAGCGACGCCAGCGCCTCCCAGGTCAGCACCCGGTCTGTAGAACACTCCTCCACCTCGATTGCCTCTTCGCTTCTTGACGAGGCGAAACTGGAGACACCGATAGACGAGCCGGGAAGGCCCCATTGCCATCCCGAGTCCAGGCCCCGGGTGGCGGGATCGACTTGCTCCACTTGACCATCGCCGATCGTCAGAGTGCATGTCGGATCGGCATGACCAAAGAGGAGGACGAGGGGTACGATCACCGTCACGGCCAGAATCGGGCGACCGATCAAGGCCCAACGCGGTTCGGGCAATGGTCTGGGTCGGTTTCGAATCGCCACGATCCAGGCCCCTCCGGCGAGCAGCCATACCGGCAGGAACTCGGGAATCGCCGCGCCGATGACTGCTGCGGCAAAGACGGCTGTCAAAAGGAGCGAGGGTCTCCGTTTGAGAGACAACAGTGCGAATGAGGCCGGTAGCACCATGGCCACCGTCGTCGCTGCTGCTTGCAGCACGGTCGGCTCGGCCGCCGACCGGATCCCGAACACCGCACCGGCGATCGCGAAGATAATGACAATGACGGCGGAGCCCTTGACTATTGCCCGGTTCCGTCTGATCCGTGTGTAGGTATCCATGGATATCATCTCCCACAAACCGGGCGGTACCAGTTGTAGAAGTCCACAGCTAGAACACGTCCGTCTTTGGTGTCGGCCTGCTCGAAGAACTTCAGAATCTCATCGGTGGGTCCCGTCACTACCAGGGTTTCCACCGGCGGGTCGGTGTCGGCGAGGTAGGCAGCTACCCGCTGCACCGATTCCTCTACTCCTCCGTCGAGGAGTCGACCCGCCACATCCGGGTTATCGGCCAGATGGCCGATCGCCCGCCGGACCTCCGCCAGGGCGTCCCCTACCGAAGGGCCACTCACTCCGAAGGATCCACCAGCGCTCGCTGAAGAGCCGGTGAAGACACTCGGAGGGATCTGGTCGGTCCCGACGCAGGTCGAGTATCCCAGCATGCGAAGCGGATCAGAGGCGGCCACTTCCGGGGCGTCCTCGGTGAGAAGGAATCCTGCCCACACCACACTCACATCGGCGCTCGAGGAATCTGCCAGCAGCTGCGCCTGCTCGACTGATATCGCCGGGAAGAAATCGACGGATACGGTGGCAACCGTTCCGTCACCCAACGCGCCGAGTACGTCTTCGACAGCTCCCGCCCTGGGTTCGGAGTCGGCGAAGGGCCAGATTGTGTCCCCTCCGGTTTCGAAGAGACCGATCCGAGACGATACGGTGCCGAGATCGGCCCTGCCGGCTCCGATGGGCATTTGGACCGTGGCGGTGAACGTCCTGTCAAACACTCCGGGGTCAATGGTGAAGTCATCCACGTAAGCTCCCCGGTTGAACATACCGGCTACGTCGTACGTTGCTCGAGCAACCGCTGCGGCCCGTCCATCCCGGTTCATGAGCAGGGGATGCACGACGAAATTCGAGATCACCCACAGACCGACGGCTAGAAGGACGAGCAGGCCGGCTGCGTCGAATACCGTGCGCCATAGTGCCCGTCGCACCGAACGACGCAGGGTTCTCTCGTTGACGTCGACGCTACCCAATGCTCCGAGATCGACGGGAGTGACACCGTCGAGGATTGCCCGACATTGGGGGCAATCACTGAGATGCTTCTCGAGTTGATCGCGGACCGGCCGGTCGAGCCGTTCATCGACATAGTCCTCGAGGAGTTCCTGTGCTTGTTCGTGGTTCATAGGTTGGTCTCCGTGTAGTGAGTCCGAAACGACATCCGGGCCCGGTAGATCAGCACTTTCACCGCGTCCAGCGAACATCCAATGGCTTCGGCAACCTCCGCGTAACTCAAGCCCGCCTGGTCGACCAGGAGGAGTGCAGTTCGCTGTCGTTCGGGCAGTTTCGACAACGATCGTTCGATGAGCATGAGCTCGGTGACGTCGGTATTCACCGCCATCCTGTCCTCGATCTCGTCAACCGGGATGGAGCGACGTCGTCGCGTGTCATCGATGAAGACGGACCGGGCGATGGCGAATAGCCACGACCGGGGATTTCCACCCCGGTAGCCGCTCAGGGATCTCGTGGCTTTGACGAAGGTATCTTGCATCAGATCCTCCGCCCATATCGGGTCCCGACAGAGGGACACCAGGAACGCGTAGACCGCGTTCGTATGCGCCCGATAAAAGCTTTCGATCGAGTTGAGTTCGATGGGGTTGACAGTAGCCACACTTTCTGGGTCCTCTCGGGTCAGTGTCTTTCTTCCCAGGGAAGACGAGATAGAGGACGGGAAAGTTACGGTCGCCCCATAAACCTCACCAACTCGCTCCGCCACAGTTGCGAGCTTCGTACCGGTCTTCACGATTCCGGCCAGACCCTGATAGCTATGCCCGAGACCGAAGGACGAGTCCGGCGAGGAAAACGACAACCCCGGATCTCCGGAGTTTTGAATAGAGACTGGCACAGGCGGCCTCCTCCTCGGAACAACACGGGCGGTTGAGCCGAGCAGAGGTCGTGCGCCCAGAACCCGCAGGAAACGAGACTTCTGACCTGACCCCCCGCCTCGTCCCTACGCCATGAGAAGAACACCCAAGCGAGGTGTCGAGGCTAAGAACACAGCTGGGCCGGCGCGACGAGACTGCCGGCCTGCAGAGTGACCGAGTGACGTCGGCTAGCGCGCCTGGCTGGCCGCCGACTCGATTCGCCTTGCTATGCCGTCCAGGAGGCGGTCGAGACCGTATCTAAACCCGTAGTCGTAGGCCTCTGGTGAGGGCGGGGTTTCGGGGGGCCCGGTGAGAAGTCGGGCGGAGATGGGGAACTGCTCGGGGTCGAGGACTCGGGTGTATGCCTTCGCGTATTCGATGCCCATTTCCTCTTGGCTGAGGCCTGATCGTGAGACGTACTCGGTGATGCCGACCGAGATGTGAGCTGCACCTCTGACATAGGCCGTGATGGACATCACGACGTCGAGCTTCTCCCAGTCTTCGAGGCCGGTGTTTGACAGTGCTTGCAGGGCATCTTCGAGGAACCTGATCTGACTGGGGCCGGTGGGTGGTCCGGCGACGAAGACCCGTAGCGCCCAGGGGTGACACTGATATGCGGACATGGTGCCGAGGGCACCCGCCTCGAGGTGTTCACGCCAACCGGCATTCGACGAACGCGGCAGTGCGTCGGTGTATGCCAGGTTGAGCATGACTTCGAGCAAGGAGTTCTTGTCGGGGATGTACGTGTAGATCGTCATGGTCCCCACACCCAGCTCGTCGGCGAGGCGCTGCATGGACAGTGCCTCGAGGCCTTCCCGATCGGCGATAGAGATGCCGGCAGCTGCTATCTGCTCCACACTCAGAGACGGCTTGGGGCCCCTGCGGGGCGGCTCTTTGAGGCCCCAGAGCAACTCCACCCGGAGCGGGTCCCAACCGATGTTGTCCGTTGTCATTTCGTTCCACCCTCATTTTCCGAAATAGGCCTTGACTCCGTATCTTATACGGTGTATAAAACTCCGTATAAGATACGACACAGTATACCGTACGGAGAAAGGACACCCATGAAACTTCTGGAAAAGAGACAGGGCGACTTCGCCCAGGCAACCGGCGTTGGCGGCGTCCACGTCGAGGGTTTGGTGAAGTCGTTCGGAGCCACCCCGGTCCTCAGCGGGATCGACTTCGAAGTGATACCGGGAACGATGCTTGCCATTCTCGGCCCCAACGGAGCAGGCAAGACCACAACTGTGAGGATCCTGACCACACTGCTGCAACCTGATGGAGGTCGGGTTCTGGTTGGTGGCTACGACGTGGTCAAGCAACCGATGCAGGCACGGACGCTTCTCGGATCTACAGGCCAGAGCGCATCGGTCGATGGACTGCTGACCGGTCGGGAGAACCTTGTGATGATCGGGCGGCTTCTCCGGTTCGACGCCGGCGCCGCCCGTGACCGAGCCGATGAACTCCTCGATCTCCTCGATCTGGGTGATGCCGCCCACCGCCAAGTAAGAACCTACTCCGGCGGAATGCGACGGCGGCTCGATCTCGCCGCCGGTCTGGTGGCCACGCCATCGATCATGTTTCTCGACGAGCCGACGACCGGACTCGACCCCGTTGCACGTCAGAATGTATGGGAGATCATCCGCGGTCTGATGAGAGAGGGGACCACGGTCCTCCTCACCACGCAGTATCTCGAGGAAGCCGACAGGCTCGCGGACCGAATTGTGGTCATCGACCACGGCAGAGTCATTCTCGAAGGCACTCCGCAGAGCCTGAAGAACCGAGTGGGGTCGGAGCGAGCCGACCTCACCCTGGCTACTCCCCGCGACCGCAAGAAAGTCGCCTCGCTGCTTAGCGATCAGCTGATCATCGACCAAACGGAATCAACCTTGGGATTGGCAATCAACGATCCCTGGCAACTCAACCTGGTCCTCACCCGGCTTCAAAGGTCCGGTGTCAAGCCGGTCGCCATTACGGTCACTCAGCCCACCCTGGATGACGTCTTCTTTGCGGTGACCGAATCTCGAGGAGATGAAAACAGGAGGAACACAGCATGACGAGCGCAACCCGGATCGGCCAGGCCTCTCCGCTGGCCGACACCCGCATAATGATCGGACGCAGCGTGCGCCACATCGTCCGGTCCACCGACGCATTGATAATGTCGGTGGTGCTACCGGTGGCCATCCTCCTACTCTTTGTCTACGTATTCGGTGGGGCAATCAGCACCGACACTGTGTACATCAACTATGTAGTGCCAGGGATCATCCTTCTCACCGCTGGTTTTGGTGCGGCTCTAACGGCCACGGCGGTCAACGCCGACCTCACCGAAGGACTGATGGACCGCCTGCGGTCGATGCCCATCAAGGCATCAGCTGCAGTGACCGGCCATGTCGCCGCCAGCATGGTCCGAAACCTGCTCGTCACCGCACTCGTCTTCGGGGTCGCCCTCGCCATCGGATTCCGGCCTCAAGCTGGACCATGGGCGTGGGTTGGGGTGATTGGGATCCTTTCCCTGTTCGTGCTGACTATCACCTGGATTTCGGTGATCCTCGGACTCGTCGCCAGGAGTGTTGATGCCGCCAGCGGATTCGCGTTCTTCGTCGCTTTCGTGCCATATGTGAGCAGCGCTTTCGTCCCGACCGAGACGATGCCGACGGTTCTCAGAGTGATCGCCGACCACCAGCCCGTCACTCCGATCATCGAGACGGCCCGCGCGCTGCTTCTCGGGACGCCGGTCGGCGACAACGCCTGGCTTGCGGTGGCGTGGTGTGCCGGAATTCTGCTGGTTGCCGTACCCACCGCATCAGCACTGTTCCGTAATCGGACCTCAACATGACACGGTCGTCCAACGGTTGCTCATTGCGAGCACATTGATACCGTCAGACGTGTCCCGTGATACGTGTCCAGCCACTTGACCAGCGAGAAGCGGCAGCCGGCAGCTTTGCCGCCGCCGGCTGCTTGAAATCCACCCTCCGCAGCAGCGCCTCGACATCTTCGACGAAGCGCTCTTTTGGAGCAGAGCCCGATAACGCGCTGAGCAGACCCCAGTGCGCCCGGGATGGATGAGGCAAACCGCGATCGGTTCCGAACTTATCCACGATCACCAGCAAGCCGCCGGGGTTCAGGGTCCTGCGGAACTTGCGGAACAACCCTTCGTCGTAGTGGCCAACATCGCAATACAAGATCATGTCGAAACCGGATGGGAGCTCCTCGACGGTGAAGTCGCAGGCTTGGTAATCGATCCGGTCTTGCAGGGAGTTCAGTGCTGCGATCTCTCGCCCGACCGCACAGACATTCTCGATGTCGAGGACGACGGCTTGGAGACGCGGATGTCGGCGTAGAAGCGCCAGTGACATGACACCCGAACCGCCCCCAACGTCTAGTAGACGCTCCACCCCATCCATTGGCAGCGACTCAGCTAACTGATCGGCCAGAGGCAGGTGAATCTCGTGGAGCATGCGCGTGAACTGGGCGGCCCGTCCGGGCTGCTCCAACAGAAGAGTGAAGTAGTCAGGCGGGGTGAGCCCTTGAGCTTCCCACGGTGTTCCAGATTCACTGATCTGCACCGCCAGATCCCTCACCGCCGGAAAACGTTCCCGAGCCTCTCTGGCCAGAAAGGCCCAGGTGTCCCGACTGTACGCATCCAGGACCGCTGTTCGTGCGTTCTCCGACGCCACATAACCCCCGGAAACACAATCAAGCAGTCCAAGCTCGGCGATGAGGTGCAGCCACTGGCGACAGCGATCTTCCGGAATACCCAGCGTGCCGGCAACGTCGACTACTCCCCACGGCTCATCGGCTAGCAGCCAGAAGAGCCCATGTTCCATAGCCGCACCCACGGCGGCGGAGGCAACATAGCCGTCCATCAGCCAAAACACTTCGTCTGGAGTTGTGGGGTTCATCGACTCCGCCCATCTCCCGAGAATGCCACCCACACTATTCCCGGGCCAGTGCGGTTGGGTCGGAACGCGGCTGTAGTCGCTGATGGCGTGTTGCGGCTCCCGTCATGAGCGGAGTCCAGACCAGACTCAAGGAGAGCCTCGTGGACTTTCGCTCCTCCACAGAACGCTCATCATCGACGCCAAGGTCATCGACATCACCAGCGGCTGTTCAACCGGCCGGATCGACGATCCCGCTTTTGAGATTGGCGACGACGAGGCCGCCGTGAGCAACGCTCTCGCAGTGCATCGGACATGCCCGGAGCCTCATGTCTGAAGCGTGTCGGCGCCCGTTACTTGAATCGCGGTGGTGATTGCGACCAACAGCACCAACCTGCTTGTCGCGTACCTATCTCAACTCGTCGAGCTTCTCGATGAGGCTCTTCGTGGAGCGGGCGATCGACGAAGCCGGGGCGTCGAGCCCCGGGACGACTCGGATTGCATCGGGCTGCGCCGGCCGGCCCAATCCTCCGCTGCTCGCCCTGATACGCGCGAGCCGACTCTCGCATCATGGCGCCCCCAATCGTGACCGAGGCGATGCTCTGTTCGAGCGGACTGACCCGGTCGGGCCGACTCCTTGCCCTCTCCGGATGAGCCCCGCTTGATTATTCTGCTCGCCTTCATAGCGAGCGAGAGCTCTGTCAGCCGTGGAGAGATCCGATCACCCTCATGACCGCATGACTCGGGTCTGCGCCGGCGGCTTCAAAGACGTTGAACGCCGGGTGTGTTTGCTCGTCGTCTAGGGCCTGCTCGTGGGCTTCTAGGGACTCCCAGATCGCGGCCACCTTCAAGTTGTCCCCGTCCGACACCATGTAGGCTGCCACCAGCCCCGGTGGCCGATCGCCAACAACGAGGTCCGACCAACTTCCCAGTAACTCGCCGTGCCTAGCCTCAGGAATCTCAGCGTGTGCCATCGACAGAATCAAACTGTCCCCTCCTCGTAGTACGAGCCGAGGCTACACAATCCCCGGCGGCACTGCGTGGTTGATGACAAGGCACTCCGCGATGACCTTCGTCGACGACATCCACGCCGGATTCGTCTGTGACCGGACAAACCCGTATCGAAGCGCACTGGGTTGCCTCGTCATTCGCGTACCGTTGCTGCATCCGAGGGACGGCATTGGAGACGGCCGAAGAACGGTCCCGAGAGACCTGAACGCCCGAGTCGGCGGATTGACGGGTTCCCTCAGGAGCGCTGTTCGACTGACGACTAGCGGGGGGCCATCCTTGGGACAAGCCTGACCAACACGGTCAAAACCGTTCGCGTTCTGTCGAGATCGTGCCAACTTCCTTTGCACTGTGGCATGCCCGCTCATTCCCGACCGGCTCTCAAACGACCAGTCGCATGAAGGCCCCTCGCCCAGAAGTATGAGAAATGCCATCGCCGCCCCAAAACCGGTCAGTCGCTATCACTGCCGGTCGTTTCGGCTCGCCTGGCGCGGTAGGCGCGTTGAGCCTCACGGTTCCCGCATACGTCCGGTGTGCAGTAGCGGCGTGAGTGGTTACGGGACTTGTCGACGAACACATCCTGACACGTCGAGCTGTCGCAAGTTGAGAATCGTTCCAACCCGTGCTCTCGAATCTCCTGCAAGAGCTGCCCCGCCGCCTCGGCGACAACCTGGTTGCCCAGCCCGCCATTCGGGTCGGCAAAGGCGAAGGTCCAGTCTCCATCCTCCTCGACGAGACGCGGCCGTGGACTTGCCGAGGCGAGGAGGTCATTGAGGGCGCCGACCGCGGTGGCTTCGTCCTCGGCCAGGACGGCCTCTCTGAGCCGAGGCCGAACGCTCCTCACTCGTTGAAGGTCGTCGAGCGTGCTCGTAGCCCGTCCAAGACCGTGTTCCTCCGCAAAATCAGCCAGTGCGCCGGCCGTGTCGAGCAACTCCTCTCCAGCGTGAACGTCATAGGTGTTCATTAGATCGACCGCCAGGATCGCTCCAACTGAATAATGAGTCATAAACTACTTGACTCCTTACGAATGCTCAGGATATGATAAGGACTCAAAGTCAGTATGACTCATTATCCCGTATCTGGCAAGATCAAAGGAGAAACCGTGCATCTCTTTACCGCCGAAGCTGCCCTAGCACTGCATCAAGCACGGGAGCGTGAGATTCAGAAGCGAATCCGGTTGGCGTCCACCCTCCCCCGCCCCACACGGCGCCGTCCCGGAACTCGACGTCGTTCGGCGCCGGCTCGCCTCCGCCCGGCTGTCTAGCGAGTGACACGGCGTACGATTGCGGCGCTCGGCGCCGTCTACCTCATCTGGGGATCGACCTATCTGGCCATCAAGTACATGGTGATCGGATTCCCACCGCTGATAGGTACCGGCATCCGGTTCCTGGTCGCAGGGGCCGTTCTGTACCTGTTTTCAGCCCGTCGGGAAGCTCGTTTGACCGTCGGGCAATGGTGGGTGGCCGCCCAACTCGGTGCCCTTCTTGTCGTCGGCGGGACCGGCATGGTGACGGTTGCCGAATCAACCGGGATCGGCTCCGGGCTGGCCGCCACCGCCGTGGCCGCGATGCCGCTGTGGGCCGGCCTAATCGCCGGCGCGCTGGGGAAATGGCCCAATCGGTGGGAGTGGTGGGGTCTGGCCGTTGGTATGGCCGGGGTGGTACTGCTCGGACTCGAGGGAGACTTTTCGACCAACCCGACCGGAGCGATCATCATGCTCGTTGCTCCGATCAGCTGGGCATTCGGTTCGATCCGCAGCAGCCGGACCACACTCCCCTCCGGGATGACCATCATTGCCGCCGAGATGCTGACCGGAGGCGGGTTGCTGATGGCAATAGGCGTCTCCACCGGGGAACACATCGCAACGACGCCCCCCCTCGAAGCATGGCTCGGCCTTGCCTATCTCACAGTCTTCGGATCAATTGTCGCCTTCAGCGCCTACATATATCTGCTGCGCAGGGTCCGCCCGGCCCTGGCCACCAGCTACGCCTACGTCAACCCGGTTGTCGCTGTGATCCTCGGTGTCACCGTCGGCTCGGAGTCACTCGCGGGCCAAGGCCTGATCGCTCTCCCCCTCATCTTGATCGGCGTGGGACTGATCGGCGCAGGAAGAACGCGAGCCACCCGGTCAACTCTCGACGAACGGCCCATCCCCGCCGAGTCGATGTCGGAAGCCTGAGCGGGTGTCGGCCAAGCCTCGACGGTAACCGGGCTGCAGGGACGAATAGCGAGATCGACGACCCTGCCCCGCTCCCGGCGGACTTCGTTGCGGTGACAATCAGCTCGATAGAGACGGTCTCAGCACCCGCCGGGAGCGACGTTTCGAAGGCACACCGGCGGTTCGACCGCCCATCCCTGACCTGTTTCAGCTACCGCGACCGGTCACTGCGAGAGGCGATCGGTCCCTACCCGGCAAGTGCCGCGAGGTTCAGGCCCACCGATCGAGAACCGGATTGCGGTCGGGGAGCTCAGATCGGCCGAGCGTGGCAAGCCCCCGAGGAATGCGGGCAAGATGGCTTTGGTGAATCGCCGCCAATCGACGACTAGTAGCAGCACGATCGATGCGAAGGGAAGCCACCACAGCCTCGGTCGCATGTCGAGGAGCAGCCAGCGAAACCAGGAATAGGCGAACGCCAACAACAGCATCGCGGGAGCGGGATTGCCGGTGAGGACGGTGAGACCGGCCAGAAGGGCGATGGCGGCGACTACCAGCCAAGCGGATCCGAGCCCATTGAGCATCAGACCTGATCCAGGCCATAAGCATCGGTAGCCACCCCGGCAGAGTCAAAACGGCTTGTCGAGCAAATCAGGCGGAAGGAAGTGACTCCAAGTGTGAGGCCACTCCGGGCGCACCAGCGTTGATCAGTGCCGACACAACTGTACGCTCTCGCCCCATCACCTTCAGGCCAGTTTCGAACGCGGTTTGCGAGAAGTCAGCCGGCGAGTTCCCGACGCACGATCTCCGCACCGGCGCCGAGGGCACGAAGCTTCTCACGGGCGACACCCCTGCTGAGCGGCACCATGCCACAGTTGGTGCACGGAAACACTCGCGCGGGCGAAGCGTATTCCAGCGCCGTGCGAATGACGGCCGCTACCTGGTGAGGTGTCTCAACCTCCGACGTGGCAACGTCTATCACTCCCACCAGCAAGTCCTTTCCCTCCAGTAAGCCGAGAAGCTCGACCGGAACGTGCGAGTTGGCGACTTCGAGTGACACCTGGTCGATGCTTGAGGCGGCAATCGCCGGGAAGATCTCCTCGTATTGCCGCCACTCCTCACCGAGGGTTCCCTTCCAATCGATGTTGGCTTTGATGCCGTAGCCGTAACAGATGTGAACAGCGGTCTTGGCGTCCAACCCGGCGGCCGCCTTCTCCAACGTCGGGAGGCCCCAGTCGTTGACCTCGTCCATGTAGACATTGAAGGCCGGTTCGTCGAACTGAATCACGTCCACGCCGGCCTCCACCAGTTCGCGGGCTTCAGCGTTGAGAATGTCGGCAAAGGCGCCGGCTAGTTGCTCACGATCGCGGTAGTACTCGTCGGCCAGAGTGTCGACCATCGTCATCGGCCCGGGCAGAGTCATTTTGATCTGCCGGGAAGTCTGAGACCGCAGGAACCGGGCCGTATCGGCGTAGACCGGCGCAGGTCGAGTCACCGGACCCACCACCCGGGGTACGGAAGCGTCGTAGCGTTGTCTGATCTTGACCGTCGCCCGCTGTTCGAAATCGACACCGTCGAGAGCTTCAATGAACGTCGTCACGAAGTGGCGCCGGGTCTGCTCGCCGTCGCCGACGATGTCGATTCCCGCTTCTTCCTGCTCCCGCACCACCATCCGAACGGCGTCCTGTTGGGCTTCGATCAGTTCATCGCCTTCCAGTCGCCAGGGTGCCCAGAGCTCTTGCGGGTATGCGAGCCAGCTGGGTTTGGGGAGGCTTCCTGCGATTGTCGTTGTGAGCATGAGACCATCGTACGCGCTTCCATGCGGGCGCATTTCTCCAATTGCATCGAAACGCGATTGGAGAGATTCAGGACCCTCCGACTGGAAGGAGTGACATGACGAGCGAAAGTGGCATCCGACCGGCCGAACCCGTCGGCCTGGGATTGGATCTGGACGGTGATCTTCTCACTCGTGGCGCTGGGAAGCCTCGTTGAGTTTGAAACGCGCACGCCGGTCTCGAAGGGACGCGCAAAGGGTTCTCGACAGTTTCCGTCTTTCGCTTGTGGTCACATCTTCGTGACTGCCAGCGTGTTCCCTTCACTGTCCTTGAACCAGGCAGCCTTCCGACCATCCGGCAACGTGACCACTCCGTCCTCGGTCTTCAGTTCGCCCATGTCGAACTCCTCGAACACAACACCGCGGCCACGGAGTCCGGCGATCGCGGCATCGAAGTCATCCACCGAAATCGACGCGGCCGTGGCCTGGTTGGTTCCAGCAAACTCCGACGCATAGAGCAAGAACGGGACCCCGCCCGCCTCGTACCAGGCGCCGCTGGCTTCATCCTCCTCAACCGGACGCAGGTCCAGCTTGTCCGCGTACCAGGCTTTGGCACGCTCCAGATCGGCTGCGGGCAGCGTGGCATGCAAAGGTGCATTCCCAAACATTGAGTCCTCCCTCGTTTGGTCCCCCAAGCGTAGGCGATCGAGTATGTTCGTGTGACAACTATCCAACCGACGAAGCGAAGGTCGGGTGACCCTCTGCGCGTGCTACGAAGTGATCACGGTGCAGCACCCCGCCGGGGTCCTAGTCGGCCGCCCGGACCAGGTGGCCATCGACACAAAGCCGGTAGCCCACCGCGCCACGTCACCTCCAGCAGAGGTTCAACGCCGGCGCCACTTATCTACCGGTCAGGGCAAGCAGAGAAGCTCCAGATTCTGGGCTTTTCGCTTCGGACCGTCCTCTAGCCTGAACCCCCCTTCGATGAGTTCCACCAGGTGAAGCTTTGCGGGGATGACGTCTGCGCCATGTGATGGTTCTCCCCAGGCTGCCCTGTGGCAACGGACTCGGCACCCGCTCAATGTGTGAGGATATGGGGGCAATCGGGGCGGGGTTCTTGGGCGTTGGTGATCGGGTGTTCGACCTGTTCCAGCGATACCCGGAGACCGAGACCGCGGGCTCCTTGCACTAAATGATCAGGCTGCCGACGATGAACACGAGGATCGTGGCGCCGGTGGCGACGATGACGAGCGGTGCAACGAGGAACGCAGATCTCGATTGCTTCATCCACTGGCGAACAGCCCAGAGGAGAAGGGCGGTCGAGCCAAGCAAGTAGCCGGCCAGGATCGAGTATGCCAGTAGCCGGAATGTAGCCAACCCGGGGCTGTAGAGGTCATCTTCGGTGCCGAGGGCAAACAGTGCGCCAAGGAAGATCACGATGACTACGACGCTCGCGCTGGTGATCTCGCTGTAGAAGCCGATCCGAGCCACCCGACCTGGTCCCGCTATGTCGATGCTCTCGGAGGCGGCGGCGACTCGCCAGCGGCGGTGGCCGACGGCGACTGAGCCGATAACGAAGGCGACGACGAGAGCAGAAACAAAGGCGAATCCGACCGGGGCGAAAAACGGATTGCGGTACTGGGGCAGATACGCGCTCATGAGACTGAAGAACTCGTTCTCGAAATCATCCAAGCGAAGGTCCATCCGGTTTTCGAATGCCGCCTCAAACGAGGTGCCCTCGGCGACGTCGACCAGCATGTCTGTCATGTCCCCGGGAGACCTGCCCAGTCCGTCGTCGTCCATCAGGTACTCGACAGCGAGATGGAACATCGGGTAGTGGAAATGCTCACCAGCCTCTGGGCTGGTGATCTGGGAGTAGCTCTCGATCGAGATCGGGCTGGCGGTTCCGTACTCGGCGGTCAGTCGGTCCAACTGGTCGAGTCCCCTGATGGGTGTGGTATCGCCGGCCAGCGCCAAGGGAAGCCCTTCGATGAACCACGTGTCGACGGGCCTGCTTTCGCCGCCGGTGATCAGCCACTGGATGACATGGACCAGTTCATGTTTCAGTACCGGCGACAGATTGTTGTTGCCGGTCTGTCTTTGATCGTGATCTGGGGACCACACGAGCAGACCGCCGTAGTACGCCCAGCCGCCCCAATCCTGTGGGTCGTAGTCGTGGTAGGCGTAGATGTCGATCTTGTCCCGTCCTTCGGGATACCGAAGCAGGCCGGGTTCGATTGAGAGTTCGTCGAGCAGCTCTGCCCACACGTCCTCGGCAACGGTCGCTACTTCGTGGCGGGCTTCCGTACTGGCGGCGTCGCTGTAGACAACGAAGTTCATACTCTCGATCGGGTTCCCG
>CBDTUP010000012.1:0-18088 GCA_965363685.1 uncultured bacterium
TTGCCGCCGCCAATATCTTCGCCGGCGACCTGCTGCTGAAGAATTTCGGGGTGACCAGGCACGGTCGGGTTGTGTTCTACGACTACGACGAACTGACGGAGTTGCTCGAAGTCAACTTCAGGCGGATACCGCCGGCGCTACATCCTGAGGATGAATTGTCGGATCAACCCTGGTATTCCGTGGGACCCGATGACGTGTTCCCCGAGGAGTTGCGCCACTTCCTGGGTTTACGGTCACCGTTCAAGGAGACGTTCGAGCAGCGTCATGCGGACTTGTTCGATATCCCGGTTTGGCAGGGTCTGCAGGAGTCGATTCGGGCGGGCGAGGTAGTCGAGGTGTTCCCGTACGGTGATGCTCAACGCCTGTCCTGAGCTATCCGGCTCGAATCGCGAATTCTGAAAAGGGTCGGGTGGCCGCACTTCAGGTGACGGAGGTCGGCATCGCAAACACCCGCGCAAGTGAGAGAATGTGGGTTGAACATCCAGAGGGGTTATCTCTTGTCTGCGTATCCATCCGAGTACGAGTTCGACGTCGTCCTGCGCGACGGTGAAGTGGCCCAGGTCCGGCCCATCAAGCCGACCGACGGTGACCGGTTGCTGGGAATGTTCGAGAACATGGGACCGGAGTCCCGGTACTTTCGCTTCTTCCGTGTCAAGCGGGAGTTGACCGAAGAAGAGCTCGAGTACTTCACCTCCGTCGACTACAACGATCGGATGGCGTTCGTGGTCGACCAGGATGGGGTCATGGTCGGCGTCGGTCGCTACGACCGCGCCGAAGACGATGCCAAGTACGCTGAGGTGGCGTTTGCGGTAACCGACGGTCACCAGGGTCGCGGGATCGGCACCCAGCTCTTGCAGTTGCTGACTGTTTACGGGCGTGCCCGCGGCATCGAGGGTTTTCGGGCGTTCGTTCTCCCGGAGAACGTGGGCATGATGAGAGTGTTCCGCAACAGTGGTTATGCGCTGGAAAGGACTCTCGAAGAAGGCATCTACAACGTCGACTTTCCGGTGGAACACACCCAGGACGCAGTGGATCGCGAGCAGATTCGCGAACGGCGTGCCGTCGCCGCTTCGGTTCTTCCCATCCTCTATCCCAAGTCTATTGCGGTAATCGGTGCCAGCCGCACGCCCGGCAGTATCGGCAGCCGGCTCCTGCGGAACCTCATCCACAACGGGTTCACAGGTCCGGTGTACCCCGTCAATCCGTCCGCCGATGTGGTCAACTCGATCAGCGCCTATCCGTCCGTGAAGGACATTCCCGGCAATGTCGACCTAGCGATCGTTGTTGTGCCCTCCTCCTACGTGATGTCGGTCATCGACGACTGCGCAGAGAAGGGTGTGCGGGGTTTGGTCGTGATCTCCGCCGGATTCTCGGAAGTGGGCGGTGACGGCGTGGCGCTGGAGCAGGAGCTACTCGACAAGGTCCGTGGAGCCGGCATGCGGATGGTCGGGCCCAACTGCATGGGTGTACTCAACACCAGCCGGACGGTGTCCATGAACGGTACCTTCGCCCCGGTGTATCCACCCAGGGGCAATGTGGCGATGTCGAGTCAGTCGGGTGCGTTGGGAATCGCCATTCTCGACTACGCCCACACCGCCAACATTGGGATCTCCTCGTTCGTATCTGTGGGCAACAAGGCGGATATCTCAGGTAACGATCTTTTGCTGGCATGGGAGGACGATCCTGCCACCGATGTGATCGTTCTCTATCTGGAGTCATTCGGTAATCCGCGCAAGTTCGCTCGGGTTGCCAGGCGAGTGGCGCGCACCAAGCCGATTGTGGCTGTGAAGTCCGGACGAACCGCGGCCGGTAGCAGGGCTGCTTCATCACACACGGGTGCCCTTGCTTCGGCGGATGTGGCCGTGGACGCCCTCTTCCATCAGACCGGCGTGATCCGAACGAACACTCTGGAGGAGTTGTTCGACGTTGCTCAGCTCCTGGCCAACCAGCCAATCCCGCGCGGTCGCCGGGTGGGTGTCATAACCAATGCCGGCGGCCCGGGAATCTTGGCGGCCGATGCCCTGGAATCCAATGGCTTGACGATGACGGAGTTTTCGCAGGAGCTCCAGGAGAAGCTGCGTTCGGTGCTGTCTCCAGAGGCCTCGGTACGCAACCCGGTCGACATGATCGCCTCCGCCGGTCCGGATCAGTACCTGCACATGCTGAAGGTCCTGCTCGACAGTGATGAGATCGACTCGCTGATGGCCATCTACATTCCGACCACGCCGGAGGGAGTCCCGGAAATCGCCGCAGCCGTGCGTGAGGCCCTGTCCGGGTACGAGGGCGACAAGACGTTCCTATCTGTGTTCATGCAGGCTGATGATGCCGCCCAGATGCTGGCTTCTGACACCACCCGCGTTCCCACTTATCTCTTCCCGGAAGCTGCCGCGCTGGCGCTTTCCCGGGCAGTGCGATACGGCGAGTGGCGGAACGTACCCGAGGGTTCCATCCCCGATCTGTCCGGTGTCGATCCGAAGACGGCTCGCTATGTGATCGATAAGGCGCTCGAGCGACTCGGCTCTGAGGGCGGTTGGCTCGAACCGCAGGAGGTCAGGGACGTTCTGGCCGCCTTTGGTATCGGGCTCCCGCTGGAAGAGACCGCCGAATCGGCGGATGAGGCGGTGGAGATCGCCGCCACCATCGGTGGCCCCGTTGCCGTCAAGGTCATTGCTCCCTCCGCGCTGCACAAGTCGGATGTTGGCGGGGTGCTGCTCGATGTGGATGGCGACGAAGCCGTCCGCGAAGCTTATGAAAAGGTACGTGCCGCTGTCGACGATCCCGAGGGTGTACTGATTCAACAGATGGTTCGTGGCGGTCACGAAGTGCTGATCGGCATGACGGAGGATCCTTCGTTCGGGCCCTTGCTTGCCTTCGGGCTCGGTGGTATCTACGTCGAGCTTCTGAAGGATGTGGCGTTCCGGACGTTGCCACTGACGGATCTCGAGGCCTCGACCATGGTCAAGGAAGTGAAGGGCTACCGGCTGCTCGAGGGCTACCGCGGGCTGCCTGCCGGTGATGTTCACGCGGTCGAGGAGGCGCTTCTCCGGGTGTCGGCCTTGATCGAGGCGATTCCCGAGTTGGCCGAGATGGACCTCAACCCGGTGAAGGTGCTCGAGCCGGGGCACGGAGTCCAGGTCGTCGACGCTCGGCTGCGAGTGCAACCGATTGTGGGTGGGTGGGCCCCCGAGTTGGTCGACATACCGTCGGTCGCCAGTCGGGCCAGGCGGCCGGCGAGTTCCTGAGGATCAAATAGGATTCTGGAACCAGCTGATACGATCGCCGTCTAGCGAGGGACACGCCGGTGACAACTGAGGCACAGACGACAGCGTCGAGGTGCTGGATTGAGGACGGCATCCTCAAGTCGGAGGTGCTCCGTCCTGTGTCGCTCACCAGCCAGCAGGTCATCGAGAGCATCGATGTGATGTGGGAGACGACCGGCGGTCGCCCGATGCCACGGCCGGCTTTCATGGACGGGGTCATGTACCTGGTCCGGTCGGAGTGTTCCGGGACGAGGCGTCTGCCATCGAGTGGCTGCAGCGTACGGTCGACTCCGCCGAGTGAGGCCCGGGCCGCCATCAGTCCTTCTCGGCTAGTTGCCTGAACTCGTCCGGGACAGATCCGCCCTCCCTGAGTGCCACGGAGGCATACCCGACCGATTCCCTTCCGAACCGGTCGCGCACTTGATCGATCGACCTGTCCAGTACCCAGCGGGCTGCACCGGCTTCCGTTCCGGGTCGCTGCTCCTCTGCGCCTATTGCGATCGGTAGCTCGAGTTGCAGGGCCGGCTGATCCTCCAGGTGAGAGACGGCGATGGCCAGCAAAGAAATCTGCTTCTCGTTGGGGTGATCCGTGAGGGCGGACCGGACAAGGTCTCCGGCGATCTCGGCCAGAATCGAGGTGGCCGCAACGGCGGCCGGGAGCGTGATTGACCGAGTGATCGCCCGCATGTCCGCGAATCGAATTCTGGCTGTGATAGTTCGCCCGGCATAGTTCTTCTTGCGGAGCCGGGTCGCGACTCGATCCGCCAGGTGTCTGAGCGATGGATCGATCACCTCGTCGGTCGCCGCCCGTCGACCCATCGCCGATTGAGCGCTGATCGATCCCGACTTGTGGATGATCTGAATATCCCGTGGATCCTCATTCCAGGAGAGAGAACCGAGCTTCTGCCCGACTGCCCGGCCCAGGAGATGCTCCAGCGATCCACCGGGCATCGATGCAAGTTCGCCGATTGTTCTGATCCCCTTTTCGGCAAGGCGCTTACGTGTGACCGGCCCCACCCCCCAGATCAAATCGACCGGCAAAGGGTGGAGAAACTCCAGTTCGGTGGCCGGTTCTACGACGATCATCCCATCGGGCTTGGCCACCTGCGATGCGATTTTGGCAAGGTGTTTGGTTCGGGCGACCCCGACGGAAACCGGCAGCCCGACTTCCTCGCGTACGCGCTTGCGGATCTCTCCAGCGACCTCGCCGGGTTGCCCGAAGAGGTGTAGGGAGCCGGAGATGTCGGCGAAAGCCTCGTCTATGGAGATTCTTTCGATGAGCGGCGTGAAATCACGGACAACATCGATGACTTGATCGCCCAGACGCTGGTACTCGGAGAAATGCCCCCCGACGAACTGGAGGTGTGGGCACAGCTCACGCGCCTGCCGTCCCGGCATCCCGCCTCTGACCCCGAAGGCCTTTGCCTCATACGATGCCGCCAGGACGACCCCGCCGCCGACCGCGATTGCCTTGCCGCGCAGCGATGGATCCAGGAGCTGTTCAACCGAAGCGTAGAAGGCATCGAGGTCGGCATGGAGAATGGTCGGGAGGTCCGACATACCCCCAGCATAGCGAACATACGTTCGCCATGCTGGACGACTCTCGTGGGCAGTGTTGGGCATCACGGAACCGTCCTGATACTGCCCAGAAGGTCTGAAGTGAGGATCTAGCTTGCCTTGCTGAGGGCGAGGTCGAGGTGCTTCCTCACCAGGCGGCGGAGTGCGGCGATATCGAACGGCTTGCCCACGAATGCGTCTGCGTCGGGGAAGTTTCGCTGGGTTGCTTTCTCTCCGACGTCATGAGCTGTAACGACGAGGATGCTGGGATGAGCGCAGCGCAGCGTGTTCCACCCCAATTCATCGGCGGCGGAGGCCGATTTCTTGAATGGGAGCGCCTTAGCCCCCAGGAAGTTGTCTTGGGCAGTAATAGGTGTCAAAGACGCGTCGCAACACTGCCCAGGAAACCCTTGTCTCAGTCGATACGGGCGATTGCGGCAGACAAGCCTGCACGGATTCTGTCGGCCTCTTCTCGCGTCGGCAATCTCTTGATGAGGTGACCGTGCACGCCGCGAGCATCCACGTCGTAAGTCTTGACGAAATGTGTTGGCGGCATGGTCAGGCGTTTGCGTTCGTTGGTTTCGAGCTTGCCGATCTCGCCCACCGGCGTGTTGACCCTGTTGGCCAAGGTGTACAGCGGCCCGTCCCACGCCCGAAGTCGATCGCCGTCGAGGGTGATCGTTCGTCGATTGACCTTCTTGGTAAGAGCCAACCATCCGTAGCCCAACAGTCCGAGGATGATGACAGGCGTCGTCCACGAGTCGGTCAGCGTGCCGTTGGCGATGCCGATCCACAGGATCAGCAGACCGAGTGCTGTTGCTGGAATGGCAAGTACGTAATGGCCCCAATCACCCGACCGGTATGTGCGAACGCTCGTCCACCACAACACTCCGGCCGCCTCGAAGCGAGCTGCACGGGGGTCGGGTGCTGCCTCAGTCATCGATACCTGCCAGTTGCCTCGCCATTGCCTTCTTGCCCTCCATATCAGACTGTCTTCCGATCAGGATTCGCTGTGCCTGCGGGGATCCGGCGCCGTGCATGGACTCGGTCAAGTACCCGACTGCGTTGCGGCCGAGAGTCATGTTCTCGATCAAGCGAAGGATCCGCATGCGGTCCTCGGTGGTGACGTCATCTGCTCCCTGCAAGTACTTGTGCAGGATGGGGCCGGCCTCCGGATGATCGAAGTCCTGCTGGGAAGGCATGGTCACCATCAGGCCGCCCGCGAGGTCTTGAGCCAGACGGCCGATCTCATAGGGAAACCTCGTGACGTTGTGCTTGCAGACGTTGGCGAGCAGCCCATCGTTCTCCCAATTCCCGGCGTCGGTCTGGAAGGATTCGTGTGAGGCGGCGATTCCGCCGCCGTAGATGGTCTCATTCAGATGGTTCATCTCAACGAGCTTGTCTTTGATATGCGAGGCCCGTTCGACGCCGTTGTACTCGGCCGCCAGTGCCGCGGCACCGATCAACACATCGCCCACCCCGCTCTTACAGACGTAGCTTCGCCGGTGATAGCTCGTGAATCGCTCGACCAGGGTGGCGGCGAACTCATACTCGCCATCCATGAACACGTTCTCCCAAGGTACGAACACGTCCTCGAGAATGATCATGGCCTCCTGGCCCGAGAACGTGGCGTTTCCGGCGTCGATCTCACCGCCATCGAGGATTCGCGTGTCACATGACTGACGGCCGTAGATGTAGGTGAGGCCGGGGGCTTCGACCGGGACCGCGCAGGTCACGGCATAGTCTCGATCGGCTTCTTGGAGACGGATCGTCGGCATCACGATGAACCAGTGCGAGTTGATGGCGCCGGTTTGGTGAGCTTTGGCGCCACGGATCACCAACCCGTCGTCCCGGCGCTCGATTACACGAACGTACATGTCTGGATCGCTCTGCTCTGACGGCGTCTTCGACCTGTCCCCTTTCGGGTCGGTCATCGCTCCTCCGATCACGTAGTTCATTCGCTGCATCTCGGCCAGCCAGGTTTTGAAGCGAAGGTGATAGTCCGTGCCTTGGGTTGCGTCGATGTCGTAGGTGACCGAGAACGTGGAGTTGATGGCATCCATTCCGACGCAGCGCTGGAAGCAGGTGCCGGTGATTTGTCCGAGCCGGCGCTGCATCTTGTTTTGCGCCACCACATCGTCGGCGCTCTCGGTGACGTGCAGGAACCGGTTGACGGGTGCGTCGACAATGGAGGACGGCGCAGTGGCGAGGTCGGGATCATCGACGGCGAGGTCGTAGGTGGCGGCGAGGGCATTGATCGATGGTCGGATGATGGGGTGATCGACAGGTTCGCCGACTTTCTCTCCCAGCAAGAAGACCGTGAGCTCGCGGTTGCGGAGGCTCTCGATGTAATCATCCCCGGTACGGATCGGCTCACCCTTTTTCCAGACCATACGTTCCTCCAATCGGACGGTCCCACGCTACCCCACCCCGATGCTCGAAGACGGCCGCGGTCGCCTGACCGGACCGCTGGGCGCGCTAAGCTCACCATGTTCGGCACAAGAAGCCGGATGCCGTCGAGGCAGCGAAATACGGTGTGAATCCGATGCTGTCCCGCAACTGTGAAGCCCTTCGGGGATGAGCCAGGACGCCTGACTCGACGGCCACGAACAAGTCTCGGGTGAAGGCAGCGTTCGTGACCTGGTCTCAGGTCACAAACACCCCTTCATCCTCCAGATCTGGAGGATGTTTTGATAGTGAAGCGAATCGCCTTTCTGGTCGGGTTGGTTTTGATACTGGCCGGCTGCGGGGTATCAGTCTCGACGGAGTCGAGCGTGGAGGGGCCAACCCTGGCAACCGTGCCGGAACCGGTGGAGACAACCACTCCCGCGTCGACACTTCCGGAACCAGTCGCAACCGACTTCCCAGTCTCCGTACTCACCGGTGCCGGCGAGGTAGTCGTTGAACAGCGGCCCGAGGCGATCATTTCCCTGTCGCCGACCGCCACGGAGATGCTCTTCGCCGTCGGGGCAGGAGATCAAGTGATCGCAGTTGATGAGTATTCGACGTTCCCTTCGGCCGCTCCGGTCACCGATCTCTCCGGCTTCACTCCGAACATGGAAGCGATCGCTTCGTACGGTCCCGATCTGGTGATCGTCTCCAACGACATCGATGACATCATTGCCACCCTTGGTGCTCTGGATATCCAGGTGCTGCTGATGCCGGCGGTGACCACCATCGAGGGGATATTCGATCAGATCGATGAGATCGGCATCGCAACCGGGCACCGCACCGAGGCGGCAGAGTTGATCGAGGGATTGTCAGCGGACTTCGAGAGCGCAGTTGCCGGATTGCCGGTTCTGGATGAACCTCTGACTTATTACCACGAGTTGGATCCGACGTTCTACTCGGTGACTTCCTCGACATTCGTCGGAGGCGTTTATGGGGAATTGGGGTTGGAGAACATCGCCGATCCGGCCGACGTCGATGGGTTCGGATATCCGCAGCTTTCGGTCGAGTTCATCATCGAAGCCGATCCAGATCTCATCTTCGTCACCGACTGTTGTGGGGAGTCCCTGGAGACCGTGTCCAGCAGGGCCGGGTGGGAGAGCCTATCCGCGGTGCAGTCCGGGTCGGTGTTCGTTGTCGATGATGACATTGCCTCCCGCTGGGGGCCGCGGACGATTGAGTTCCTGCAGTCAGTCGCCGATGCGGTCGCCTCTGCGGTCTCTGGATGACCTCAACCCTCGAGGTCGGGCCTGATCTTCCCCGGGCCACACGCCCCACCACCGGTCAGGTGGTTCTTGGGACGGTGGTACTTCTCCTCGCCGGACTGGCTGGTTTGCTGATCGGTCCGGCCAATCTCGAGGCCGGCGAAGTGATCAAGGCGGTTCTGGACGGGCTGCCGCTGATGGACGTCTCTCACGATTTGAGCGATACGCAGCTGGACATTCTCTGGCAACTCCGGTTGCCCCGGGTGGTGTTGGGTGCCCTGGTTGGAGCGATTCTGGCGATTTCGGGAGCCGCCTATCAGGGTGTATTTCGGAACCCGCTGGCTGATCCCTATCTCCTGGGCGTGGCGGCAGGAGCCGGCTTCGGAGCCACCCTCGCATTTGTCTTTGCTCCCGGCGCAGCGGTGGGGCCGCTCGAGTTGCTGCCGATCGCGGCATTCGGTGGCGCTCTGGTCGGTGTCGGACTCACGTACGGTGTCGGTAGGACCCTGGGTGATCGCAGCAACGCGGCGTTGATCCTGGCCGGAGTGGCGGTGGCTTCCTTCCTGACCGCCGTGCAGACGTTCATCCAGCAGCGCAACACCGACACGTTGCGGGAGGTCTACTCCTGGATTCTCGGCTCGATTGGGACACTCGGTTGGCGAGAAGTTGGTCTAGCGCTCCCGTATGCCGGTCTGGCCGCGGTGGTTATCTTCCTGCATCGCCGGTTGCTCGATGTGCTGGCCGTCGGTGAGGAGGAGGCCAGAAGCTTGGGAGTTTCGACCGGGCGCGTGCGGGCCTGGGTGGTGGTGGCCGCCAGCCTCGGGACCGCGGCAGCGGTAGCCGTGTCGGGTCTGATCGGGTTCGTGGGAATCATCGTTCCGCACACCGTCCGTCTGCTGACGGGGTGGAGTTACCGGGTGATAATCCCGCTATCGGCATTGTTCGGTGGCGCCTTTCTCGTTACTGCCGACCTGGTTGCACGATCGGTGATGTCGCCGGCGGAACTGCCGATTGGTGTCGTTACCGCCTTCCTCGGTGCGCCGTTCTTCGCGGTCGTGATGAGGTCGGCTCGGAGAATGCGATGACGGCTCTCTCAGTTGGCGCTCTCAAAGTTGCCTACAACGGTGCCGAGGTTCTCCGAGGTGTCGATCTCGCCGTCGAGAGAGGTGGCTGGTTGGGTCTTGTCGGACCAAACGGTTCCGGCAAGACCACCTTGATCAGGGCGATCCTGGGAACCGTGTCGGCCGTTGGCACCATCGAGATTGATGGCAGTGACGTCCAATCAATGGGTTCGGCAGAACGATCCCGTTCCATCGCCGCGGTCGCTCAGCGGCCGAACCTCCCGATGGATATGACCGTCTTCGACTACGTGCTGCTGGGTCGAACCCCTCACATCAGCTACTTCGGCGTCGAGGGAAGGTCGGATCTCGAGGTTGTCGTTGAGGTGCTCGAGCGTCTTGACTTGGGTTCGTTGTCGTTCCGGCCCCTCGGCTCACTTTCTGGAGGCGAGTCTCAACGAGTTGCTCTCGCCAGGGCTCTAGCTCAGCGGGCGCCCATTCTTCTTCTCGATGAGCCGACCAGTGCCCTGGATGTCGGCCATCAGCAGCAGGTACTCGAGTTGGTCGATGAGCTGAGGCGAGAACAGGGACTTGCCGTCGTTAGCGCACTCCACGACCTGACCCTGGCGTCCCAGTTCTGCGACCGGCTCGTGATGCTCGGTGCCGGAATCGTGGAAGCGGCAGGCATCCCGCGGGAGGTACTCACGGTTGAAAACATAGCCAACCTGTATGGAGCCAAGGTGCGCATCATCGAAATCGACGACGAGATTGCTGTTGTACCCCATAGACAGGCACAAAGTCGGGGTGAGTAGGTTCGGCTGCGGCTAGCTTGCAGATATGCGGTTGGGGAGAAGCATTGCCCGCAGGATGGGGCCGGGGGATCGCCTACCACGCGCTGTTCGGTGTGACGGACGTTGCGATGGTCGCTGAAGTGGAGGTGATGGAAGGCGCCTTGCGGGTTCACCGTGTTGTGGCAGCAGTTGACTGCGGACAGGTCGTGAACCCGAACAATGTGATCGCACAGATCGAGGGTGGGATCGCATTCGGATTGTCTGCGGCTTTGAAGGGTGGTGTGACCCCGGAAGCCGGTCGGATTGTCGAGAGCAACTTCGACGACGCCCCGATCCTGCTCATGCGGGAGATGCCGGCAGTCGAAGTGCACCTGATCGAATCCGCCGATCCCCCTTCCGGAGTGGGAGAAGCCGGGGTGCCGCCCGTCGCTCCGGCCGTGGCGAACGCGGTATTCGCCGCAACCGGCGAGAGAGTGCGGAGTCTGCCGATCGCGGTGAGCGCCGGATAGACGCCCTCCATTCCGAACCTGGGTATCCGACCGGCTCGAAGTGCGCGTGCTCGTCGGATGTCGCCTCCGGATGGCGGTGGACCGCTAGTGATGTGTGCTGCCGGGCTCCTCAGCATCGATGAGGGTCTGCACCCACGGTTCAACCCCGACCCCGAGGCCGTCGGCGATACGGTTCACGTAGGCGTAGTAGGCGACAACTTGGACGATGTCGAGAATGTCCCGGTCGGTGAATCCGGTAGCCCGGAGCGCAGCGACATCGGTTGAATCGACCTCGCTCGGTGTCAGAGTCAGCTTCTCCGAATAGCCGAGCATCGCCGACCGGCGGTCGCTCAAGCCGGCAGTCCGGTAATCGTTCTCGATTCGTTCGACGAGGTCGTTGTCTTTGAGCAGTCGGCGCAGACCGCGCCGATGATGCGTCACTCAATAGTGGCATTCGTTGAGCGAACTGACGACTACGGCGATCATTTCCCGTTCGACTTTGCGCAGTGTGGTGGTTCCCGCCATCACTTCTGTATACATCTGGTGATGAGTCCGCAGTCCACCGGGATGCAGCGAGTGGATGGTCAGGATGTTGTCGACGCGCCCGGACTCCGGGTCGACCATCTGTCCGTACAGTGCGGCGAGGGCACCGTCGGCGCATCGCTCGTCGATTACCTCAATCCATGCCATCAGTCCCTCGTCTCATCACTAGTGGCGTCGCTTCCGTGATCGGGGCCTCAAGATAACGGTCGTTGAACGATGTGCCGTTGAATGGTCGGGGTAGGCTGGCCTCTGGCCCCGAGGAGGCGGTATGTCGGGTCGAATCAACGGCTGGGTGGCGGACGGTTTCGAAGATGTCCGCGATGCGTTTGAAGAGAACTTCCGAAGTCGGAACGAGATCGGCGCTGCATGCGCCGTCTATCACAGGGGCGAACCCGTGGTGGATCTCTGGGGCGGTTGGCGCGACCCCAAGACCGGGGCACCCTGGGAAGAGGACACATTGGTACTCGTGTTCTCGACAACCAAGGGCATGGCATCCCTGGCAGTAGCCGTCGCACATTCGCAGGGCCTTTTCGACTACGACGAAAAAGTCGCCGCCTACTGGCCCGAGTTTGCCGACGCGAGCAAGGGCCAAGTCACCGTTCGTCAGCTCCTGTCTCATCAGGCCGGCCTCAGTGCAATCGACGAGCCTATGGACCTGGACATGCTCGGCGATCCCGATCGTGTGGCGGCGGCCATCGCCAAGCAGGCGCCGGCTTGGGAGCCCGGTCGCCGTCATGGGTATCACGGCATAAGTCTCGGTTGGTATGAGTCGGAATTGGTGAGGCGCGTGGATCCCCAGCACCGCACTATCGGGCGGTTCTTCGCCGATGAGGTCGCAGCGCCGCTAGGCCTCGAGTTCTACATTGGCCTTCCAGATGAGGTTCCTGATGACCGCATCGCTGTGATGCAGGGTCAGTGGTATCGGACCCGCATGTTGTTCAACCTCAGAAAGCAGCCGACGGACTTCGTGAAGGCGTTCCTGAAGCCGGGATCGCTGACTGCCCGGACGTTCGCCAATCCGAAAGTCCTCGGTCAACCTCACCGCTACAACGACCGGGACATGCGGCGCGTCGAGCTTCCTGCTTCGAACGGAATCGGTCAGGTGCGGTCGATCGCAAGAGCCTACGGCGAGTTCGCGGCTGGGGGAAGGACACTAGGTATCGACAACGAGACGCTGGCGGCACTGGCCACCCCGGCCGCATTGCCACCGGAGGGCGCGATGGATGAAGTGCTCCGGCTCGAAACCAGTTTCGCGCTCGGGTTCTTGAAACCGTCGAGCGCCATCAAGTTCGGCAGCAGTCATACAGCGTATGGCACTCCCGGGGCCGGTGGCTCATTTGGCTATGCCGATCCCGACCTCGAACTTGGATTCGGATACGCCATGAATCGTATGGACTTCTATCTGATCGACGATCCGCGCCAGGTTGCCCTACGGGATGCAGCCTCTGCCTGCGCCCGGGCGGCCGGCTGATGGCCCGTTGAGGGCGGACCCTACCTGCTACTCCCAGCGGAAGAATCTCATTGCCAGCACGGCAGAGGCAATGAAGATGACGGCAACAGTCAGCCACGACAACCCGGCGTCCAGAGACAGCCAGCCGTCCTGCATGACACGCACGGCATGCCTGAGCGGCGTCAGGTCGCCGACCGTGCTCATCGCTCCGCTCAGCACCTCCGGCGGGGGTCCGGCACCACCGATCATCAGCATGAGGAACCACAGCATCACCCCGAGTGCCTGTGCCGCCCGGGCGGTTGGCACCAGCGCTCCGAGGAGGACACCGAATGCAGAAAACGCCAGTGCTCCCAACCCAAAACCGGCGAGCACAAGCAGCACCGAATCGGGATTCACCACATCGTGCAGAGGCATCGCCACTGCTACCAGAACGAGAGCACTGATAGCCGAGATCACGAAGGTCACGACTACCTGTGAGCCGACTACCTCCCCGGCCGGCATCGAGGAGGCGTGGTAGCGCTTGAGCACGCCTCTCTCACGATTGCCGGCCATGTGGGCGGGAACGCTGATCAACCCGACCGAGGCCGTCACCAGAGCAACATAGGCAGGCACGTAGTAATTCATGGCGCCGACACCCCGATAGACGTCGACCTCGGCTTCGTTACCGAAGACGCCGCCCATGACGAAAAGGACCAGGAGCGGCAGCACCAGGGCGAAGAGGGCCGTGAGCGGTTCACGCATGAACAACTTGAGCTCCAGCCATGACATCCTGGCCAGCATTCTCATGAGTTGTTCCCGTCTGTGATGGCCAGGAAGACATCCTCGAGTGAGGCTCTTTCGAGTCGTAGATCTGTGGGTGCCAGTCCGCGCTCGAGTAGCGCTGCGGCAACGTGTGCGAGCACCGGTCCCTCGCCGGTCACGGCGTAGCCGCGGCGTTCTTTCTGGATGCCGCTCACGTGCGGGACTTCGGCCAGCCAGGTCAGGTCCGGGCCGTCGTGGCCGAACTTCACCCGCACGCCACCTCCATACCGATCGATCAGCTCCTGTGGTTCACCCGCGGCTACAACGCGTTTGTCGTCGATCACAACGAGGCGGTCACAAAGTTGCTCGGCTTCATCCATGAAGTGGGTGACGAGTATCACGGTGGTGCCACCGTCGCGGATCCTTCGGATGAGGTCCCAGGCCACGCGGCGGGAGGATGGATCGAGGCCTGTCGTCATCTCATCGAGGAATACCAACTCGGGGTCGTTGACCAGAGCCAGCGCCACGAACAATCGCTGTTGCTGGCCCCCGGACAGGCTGCCGAAGCTAGCGTCGCGTTTCTCCGCCAGCCCCCATTGCTCCATCACCGAGGCCCAGTCTGGGCCATGCGCGTGTAGAGAAGAGAACAGTTCGAGGGCTTCCCAGACCTTGATGCGGTCGGGTAGGGCCGACTCTTGGAGCTGTGATCCAATCCGGCGCCTGAGTGCTCCCGCGGCGGAGCGAGGATCCATTCCGAGCACCGACACCTCTCCACCCTCGATCGATCGGAGACCTTGGAGGCTTTCGACGGTTGATGTCTTGCCGGCTCCATTGGGGCCGAGGATTCCGAAGATCTCGCCCTCCTCAACGGAGAAAGTCACATCTTCAACCGCGATGTATGAGCCGTACCGTTTTTCGAGATTGCTGACGTCGACGATTGTGCCCATCGTTACGACGAGCTCCTACTTCTTCCGCCGCTTGCGCAGAATCGACCGGATGACGAGCACGACGACGAGCGCGAAGACCTCTCCGAGAATGATCACCCTGGTGGTGTCGGCGGCAGGGACCCAGGTCACTTCGCCGTCCCGGATCTGGTAGGCGCCGACCGGTCTTGCGCTCACGCCGAAGCCGCTTCCCCCTCCGGATCCACCGGATTTCGGATCCTCGCCCTCTCCGCCGCCACCACCGCCGCGGACGGCGGCTGCCGGTACGAAAGTCACCCCATCGGCTTCGTACGGGTCCCCGAAGACCCGCCGTACCGTGAGTATGTCGCGGGTTCCTTCCATCACTTCCTCGACACTGGGCATCAGGGTCTCCCTTCGCAGCGACAGCTCGAGCACCGGCTTCAAGGTATCGCCTCGGCGTCGGGTGCAACAGAGTCGGAATCCCCTCAATTGAGCCATGCGTGACTTTGTCCTCTGGCGGCGACGACGCAAGTGAGCTATTGGTAATTGAATGGAGGGGGTCCGTGCCGCGGATGCCTCTCGATGAGCAAGATACTCCTCGTGCCCTTCGGTGTTGGAACACCGGGGAGTAGGCGATGGCAGCCAAGGCAGTGGGGTGTGCGGGGTGTCGGACAACCGGTCAAAGGAGGACTCGATGTTCGACAACACTTCCGATGCCAACAAGGCCGTGGCAACCAGGTTCATCGAGGTATTCAATACCGATGCCTGGGATCTGCTTCCCGAGCTCGTTGCTCCCGACTTTGTGCTCCATCATCCGATGGGCGGAACCATGCAACTGGGTCCCGAAGGGATGGCAAAGGTCTGGTCACACTTCAAGGCCGCTCTGCCGGATTCGTTCCATCCGATTCCGGTGCTGATCACCGACGGCGACTACCTGGCGAACCTACTTCCGACCTACGGCACGTTCGACGGTCAGCCGCATCAAGGGATACCGCCGACGGGTCGTTGGCTCGAGTACGGCATGGTCAACATGGTTCGATTCGAAGACGGCAAGATCGCTGAGGGTTGGTTCGGAATGGATCCACTGGTCGAACTCCAGCAAATGGGCGCGGCGCCGACGATGCCGGAGCGCGAGCCGACCGCTTTCGAGCAAGACAACATGGACTTGTATCGGACGACGTTCGATCAAACCGACGCCGATCTCGACACCCTGGCTGCCTTCGGTGAAGTCGTAGTGGCGCTGGGACCCCCGCAGTCCGCGAGGGATGCGAATACGCGATGGCTCGACATCTATCGAGTCACGAATGGGCGTTTGAACCACATGTACTCGAACGAGTTCCCGACCAACCCACCGCACGGAGGCAATCCCACAGCCGATACCGAACTTAGTCGCCTGGTCGTCAAGCGGCTCTTCGAAGAGGTGCTGGCCGGTCACCACCTCGAAATGCTCAGTGAAATAGTCTCACCGGATGTGCTGGTGCACCCGACCGCCATGCCTTGCGAAGCCACCTTCTACGGCCCGCTTGCAGTTGGCCGCTGGTTGGGGGAGCAGTGGGAGGCCTTCCCGGATCTCACACTGATCGAAGCGCACACGATTGCGCAGGGCGACATCGTCGTGACGCGCTGGACGGCTAGGGGCACATCGAAAGGCAACTTCATGATGCTCCCACCCACAGGAGAGATGGTGGAGTTCACGGGCCTTTCTATGTATCGGATTGAAGATGGCCTGATCGCGGAAATCTGGGACACCCGCAACACCCTTGGAATCATGAAGCAACTCAACCCGAACCTGGGAGGAGACCACCACCACTAGGAATGCCGAATGCAGCCGCGACTAGGCACGATCAAAGCGGCAAATCCTGCCGACTATGAGCAATCCGGTTGACCGTGGACGGCCTACTTCTCTGTGTACCAGACGGCTAGAGAAAGATGCGTCCAACTCTTGTTCGGTTGGGATAGGTCGTTCGTGTTCTCGATGACGATGTTCGGATGATCGGCGAGCCACGCATTCACATCCGCCTCGAGAGTGTCGAACCTTGCCTTCCGATTGCCTGACTTGCTCACTCGAGCTTGTCGACCGCCCTTGTGAGCCGGTCGATGGCGTCTTCTATCTGTTCGGTGGGTGCAGCGATCGTCATGCGGGCGAAACCGGCGCCCTCCCGTCCGAACCAGTGTCCCGGGCTCAAGGCGAGCCGGGCGGACGATGCCAGCCAGTCGGCCAACTCGGGCACATCCAAGTTGAGTGCCCGGAAGTCGAGCCAGGCCAGGTAGGTGGCCTCGAGTCGCACGACCGAGATCTCGGTGGGCAACTCGCGGCGCAGCAGGTCGATGTTGGTGTCGATGAGGTCGAGTAGATCGTCGAGCCAATCAGAGCCGGTGCGGTAGGCGGTTTCGAAGGCGGCGATCCCAAACACGTTGTTGCGGGTCAGGTGCAGTTGTGAGCTTCGCTCCCGGTACCGATCGCGGATCTCCTCGTCGGCAGTCACGAACAGTGTGTCGCACACGCCGGCAAGGCCGAAGGTCTTGATCGGACCGTGGGTAGCGGCCCACGAGACCTGGGTGGCGCCGACACTGGAGGCGAAAGGGTTGAATGCAAAAGAGGGGAGTGTCAGATCGGCGTGGATCTCGTCGGCGACCACGAACACGTCATGTTTTGCACAGATCGCTGCCACCTGGGCCAGCTCGTCCGCAGTCCAAGCTCGACCCACGGGATTGTGAGGATTGCACAGAATCAGCATGCGATTGGCCGGGTCGGCCGCCTTGGCGGCTAGGTCGTCGAAGTCCATCGTGTAGCGGCCATCGGCGAGCAGCAAAGGGTTCTTCACCACCTCTCGCGCGGCCGAGGTAATCAGCGGTTTGAAGTCCGTGAAGACCGGGGGCTGAAGGATGACTCCGTCTCCGGGGCTGGTCATCAGCTCGATCAGAGTTCCGATCGAGGTTCCCACACTTGGGCTCACAGAGGTGTGGAGCTCGGATCCCGCCCAACCGTGTCGCTCGTTCATCCACTGCCAGAAACCGTCGATGACCTGCTTGGGTCGAGTTTCGTATCCGTACCAGCCGCTCTCTGCTCGCGCCTGAAGTTCGGTGACGATTGACGGAGCCGGTTCGAGGTAGGGCTCGGCGATCCACAGAGGAAGCAATCCATCAGATCCACCAAACAGGTGGTCGAGTCGATTTGGGTCCGTCGCCAGCGCGGCGGGAGTCAAGCTCTGTTTGAAGGCCGGTGTGTTGGGCATCTCGCCATCGTAGGGAGCCGACGGTGGGCAGTGCCTAGTTCAGGGAGTAGACCGGCTCGTCGCCGTCGTATTGACAATGACCTCTTCAGATGCGCGCAGTCGGAGGAGTGCTGCTTGAACGCGGATGGCGCTGAGGAATGGTCCCCGGCCGATGCGGTCCTCGAGGTCCCGATGGATGTCGAAGACGTCGGCTGTGTCACGTTCGGCCAGGACGATCTTGACCTCTCGTTCGATTTCGGCGCCGCACAGAGTCCCCAGGAAACGCGAGGCGAACCGGCGGGAAATGCCGGACCAGCCGATGATCAGCCGCCGGGCGACAAGGATGAAGACCAAGCTGACCGGCATGAAGGCGATCGCTTGGGTTGGTCAGATCGTTATGACCGTTTTTCCGCTGGTGTGCCGTTCT
>CBDTUP010000013.1:0-17391 GCA_965363685.1 uncultured bacterium
GCAACATCAGCAAGCGCTCGGCCGGTTTCGGAGTACCGGCATCGAAGGTCGCCGGGGAGGACGTCGCCGCGGTGTGGAAGACCGCCGGCAAGGCAATCCGCAGAATACGCAGGGGCGGCGGACCACAACTCATCCACGCAACCTGTAAGCGACCACGTGGGCACTTCGAGCACGACCCCCTCATCCGGATGGTCGAGGATCCGGTCGGTTCCCGCAGTGAGATCACTTCGATTACGCAAGGCTTGACCGACTGGGGCGGGTCTAGCCCCCGTGCCCGCCTGGCCGGAGCACGCACCGTCGCCCGGACCGCGCTGCAAATGGCGTGGCACCAACGCAGTGACCCTCGCGACCCTCTCGAGGAAGCCGCGAGCCGACTTGATCCAGACCAGCAGAAGCGAATTGTCGAATCTGCATCCCACACCGTCGATCGGGCCATAACCAATGCCACAAAGCGGGCGGGGATCTCATGGCCACCTTGATGGAGTTCGGCGCGGCAGCTGACGCCGCTCTCAGCCAGGCGATGCGAGCAGACGATGCTGTCATCGTCTTCGGCGAGGACACCCCGATGATTCGACGCAGTCTGTTGGTGCGCTTTGGTCCCGACCGAGTCCTGCCTACCTCGATCAGCGAATCGGCGTTCCTGGGTGCTGCGGTAGGTGCTGCCATGGGCGGGTTGCGGCCGGTCGTCGAGGTGCAACTCGTCGACTTCCTCGCCGTTGGCCTCAGCGCTCTGCTCAACGAGGCCGCCAAGGTCAATGCCTTCTCAGGAGATCGGTGGGATGTTCCACTGGTGGTTCGAGCCACCTGCGGTGGCGGCTACGGCGACGGCGGCCAGCACGAGCAAGCGCTGTGGGGAATGCTCGCCGGCATTCCAGGTCTCTCGGTGGTGGTGCCGTCAAATCCTGCAGATGCAGCCGGGCTCATGCTGGCCGCGATCGAATCGCCGGGGCCGGTCGTGTACCTGGAACACAAGCTCCTTTCCGAAACGTGGTTGGAGTTCATGGGTGGTTCGGGTCGCCCTTCGGTCGCTTTTGACGTGCCGGCGGCGGGCCGCCGCGGCAACGTGTCGCAGACAATCGCACCGGTCCCACTCGGCGAGGCCGCCGTGATTCGGACGGGAGCGGATCTCACACTGGTGAGCCTGGCGGTTGGGGTCCATCGGTGTTTGGAAGCTGCCGAGATGCTGGCCGCCCGCAATATCGAGACGACTGTGATCGACCTCCGGTCTGTGGCACCCCTCGACGCCGATACCGTCATTCGCGAGGTTGCGAGGACGGGCCGAGTGGTAGTCGTCGACGAGGACTATGTGCGTGGTGGCCTATCGGGTGAAGTTGCGGCCAGGTTGGGAGAAGCAGGTATCGCAGCCCAGTTCGCCAGAGTCACAACCGAGGAAACCATCCCCTACGCCCGCCATCTCGAAGACGAAGTACTGCCATCGGTGGCGCGCATCATGGCGGCCGTAGACGCCTTCGACTTCAACTGACGCTAGGACGAGAAGGCGTGGCGGCGGTGCCACAGACGGGCCATCGTCCACGGACCCAGGGTGAGACAGGCGGCGATGATCGCCTTCTCTGTCTGCATCTCGACAGTGTTCTCACTGAGGCTTCCGCGGTTGATATCGAACAGCAGGTCCATGAGTCCCAGGAAGACCGCAGCACTCCCACCCGCAATACCCAAGGGCACTGCATTTGGCTTGCCACGCCAGAGCCCATGAGCCGACAGAAGGAGGCAGCTGGCCAGGTAGGCGTCGGCCAGAGGAAAGGACTCCTCGAAACTGATGTACTCGGGATCGTCGGCAACCTTGACTCTGCCTTTGGTGAACCAATCTGCCCAATAGGCAGCGACGGCGCCCGCTCCGGCCAGCATCAACACGGCGTGGAAGCGGTCACCGACCGCGGGTGCTGTCACGTCGTTCCCTTCCTCGAGGAGTCCCAATAATCCTACGTCTTGATGAGCCTTCAAAGACTTTCTGTCGAACGTCGCAACGGTCAAGGGTGCATGCAGTCGCCGAAGCCGCAAAGCTAGGCAGCCCACATCACGAAGGCTTCGTCGACTCCGCCGTTGTCAGAATCCTGCCTCCGACCAGAGGTCGGTGCCGGGATGGAACTGACTCCAGGCGAACCAGAAGGCCTGGTGGGTGACGAGCGGAGTGCCATCGAGCAGCTCAGCTCGCAAGCCGTCTGCGTCGGGAATGACCCTGACTCCACCGAATTCCACCGCTGATCCGGCTTGAAGTGCGTCCTTGGCTGCCTCAACGGAAAAAGCGATGAAGTCGCCCGCCGGAGTTTCAACTCCCAAGACGACTTGCTGGACGGGCAGGCGCGGATCGACAGGACCAACGGGGAAGATGGGCCCATTGTCATCGCGTCCGTCCAACGGATCGGCCGAATAGCTGCGACCGATGCCGCCGTCCTGGGCAACGATGGTCGTCTCAGGGTGAGCCTCCTTCCAGTCGCCCCAGGTGGCAGTCACGACTGTCAACTGATCGAGGGTGACGCCTGCTTCTCTGAGTGGACCGCTGACGGCCCTGCCTGTGAACGTGTCGAAAGCCGACCACGTGTTCAAGTCGTACATGACCTTGTTGGACCTCGTCAGCAGTCCCGACGTCCGCAAGACGGGCGGCTCGATTCCATCCGGTACCGACTCCAGGTCGTACGCCTGCGCAGAACCGCACAGAGTGCAATAAGGCATACCGAAGCGAACCCCACCCACGGTGTCGATGACCATCTCGTGGACTTCCATCATGTTCTTTGGGTAGGCCCGAGCCTCGCCGTTGAACGCAACCGCGAAGACGATGGCGCCGTCGGGATACCAATCGCCTCCGGCGGCGCCGGTAACGGCCGGATCGTCGAGAGCAGGAATACAGCCTCCACGGCAGGGGGCATCGAAATCACCAAGTGGCCGATCGTCCGGGCGCACCCCTCCCCAGTTGAGGTACCGGTAATCGATTTCGCTGTCGGGGTCATCGAAGAAAGGACCCCAGCGACCATCCACGATCGAGAAAAGCACGCCCTTGAGCTCTCGGTATCCCGGGGGGGCAGGCACGTCCCATTCGATGAGCAGATTCGTCGACTCGAACCAGGGATTGAATTCGAAGACGGTTTCCCCGGTCAGCTCGGCAAACGCCGATATGAGGGCATCCCGCGCCGCCCCCGGTCCGACAAAGCGAAAGATATCGGAGATCAACCAGGCCACCCGCAGGTCACCGGAGGCGCCAACCCGTGCGAGGACATCGAAGTCGATCCCATCGGACAAACCGGCGAGAAGCAGGTCGAGGTCGGCTGCCAGCCCCTCCACGAGTGGTCCGGCCTCTCCGCCGGCGGGCAGCGAGGAATCCGGTGACGGCGGCGCGGTCGACGGCTCGGAATCCAGAGAGATGGGTGGCGCAGATCCCGACGGTTCCGAACGGGCTGACGTTGAGTCGCCTTGGGAACACGCAGCGCCAATCATCACCAACGCAGTAAAAAGTGCCGCCATCTTCATTGGAACAAAGATAGGAGGGGCAGTCGCTTACGGCGCCCCGACCGGATTAACAGCCGGGAAACTCGAGAACGAGTGCAGTCGTTGACCGACAGCGCGTATTACTGCCCGACAACCCGGGATTGCGCCGCAGCGTCAAACCGCAGCCCGCCTCGTGCTGTCCCACAGCGTTGTCACGATCCGCATCCTCCAAATGGTGACTTCACTGGGATGCCCTCCACCGCCCCGATTGCGCTACTTTGCGGTCTACACGATCCTCGATCGTGATCACGAACTGCTGAGGAGCCAATCCCGGTCCATCCCCACCGGGTAGGATCGCCAACGCTCACCGACGACCGACAGTAAACGAGGAACATGGACCTGGCGCCGATTCTCGCTGCCTTTGCGCTCGGATTCGGCGCCGCCCGAATCGGCCTCCCGCCGCTGGTCGGATACCTCGCGGCCGGGTTCCTGCTGCACGCAGGCGGCTATGAGACCAACACGGCCATCGAGACGATCTCCGATATGGGCGTGCTGCTACTCCTCTTCGGCATCGGACTCAAACTTCGTCTCCGCACTCTCGCTCGACCCGAGGTATGGGCGGTTGCCGGCGTCCACATGGTGGCCATGACGGTACTGACCGGCGTTGCCTTCCTCGCCTTTGCGGGCCTGCTCAGCACGAGCATCGCGTTGCCCGAAGCAGCCCTACTCGGTTTCGCCTTCTCTTTCTCGAGCACGGTCTTCGCCGTGAAGGCGCTCGAGGAGCGTAACGAAACCGCCTCTTTGGGTGGGCGGCTGGCAATCGGAATTCTCATAATCCAGGACATCGTCGCCGTTACGTTCCTGGCCCTGTCGGCCGATCAGGTGCCGTCACCGTGGGCGATTCCGGTGGTGTTGGCGCTGGTCGCGGCGAGACCTTTATGGGGCTGGTTCTTGAACCACAGCGGCCATGGTGAACTGCAGGTGCTGTTCGGGTTGGCACTAGCTATCGGAGTAGGCGCCGGCGCCTTCGAAATGGTCGGACTCAAACCCGACCTTGGAGCGCTGCTGGTCGGGATCATCCTGGCCAGCCACCCCAAAGCCTATGAGCTGGCAGACCGCCTTCTGAGCCTCAAGGACATACTGCTGATCGGGTTCTTCCTATCCATCGGGCTCGGAGGAGCACCCAGCCCAACTGCTCTCGTCACCGTCATGATCGTGCTCCTTCTGTTGCCGATGAAGTCACTCCTCTACGTCACTCTCCTGGCGAGATTCCGCCTTCGCGCCCGCACCTCACTTCACGCCTCCTTGACGTTGTCGAACTACTCAGAGTTCGGTCTCATCGTCGCCACCGTCGCCGCCGAGCAAGCAATGCTCGATCAGGAGTGGGTTTCGGCGCTGGCGGTGGCGGTATCCGTGTCGTTTCTCATAGCGGCACCGGCCAACTCCCGCAGATACGACATCTACCGGCAATGGCGTCATACCCTCAGCCGACTGGAGAGACAACCGTCGCATCCGGACGACGCATTGATCGACCCCGGACCGGCCCGCATCCTGGTGTTTGGGCTGGGAAGAGTGGGCCGGGGCGCATTCGATGAACTCATCCGCTTGCACGGTCCCGTTGTCGTCGGTATCGACCGGGACGGCGCCGTCGTCGCCGACAGCGTCAAGGCAGGACGGCCGGCAGTTCGTGGTGATGCTCTCGACCGGGATTTCTGGGAACGCATCAGTCTTCATGAGGACCTGGAACTAATCGTGCTGGCGATGAATGAGCACCAAGCCAACGTGGAAGCCGCCTCCCGGATCAGGGCCTACCGTCCGGACATCCACATCGCCGCCAATGCGAGGTACTCCGACCAGGTCGAAGAGCTCATGGCGGCGGGAGTTGATGTTGCACGCAATCTGTACAGCGAAGCAGGACAGGGGCTGGCAGATGATGCGTCGATCCAGCTCAGCTCAGACGATTGAGGCCGTCGGTCCGCCCGAGCCGACGTCAGGCGTACGTGAATCGTCCGGCAGCATCGTCATGGTCGACGATGCGTGGGACCCGCAACCGACGAGGAACCGGAACACCGAGTTCGACTTGCGCGGCGAACTCGTCCCAGAAGGTCTCCAGGAATCCGCCGACCATCGCTGCTTCACCGGCTCCCAACCCGCACCGGTTGGCATCAGTCACACGTCCAACCCAGGCGGCCAATTCCTCGAGTTGCAGCTCGGTGGCGGTGCCGGATGCAAGGGCTTCCAGCCGTTCGGTTATTGCCGCAGTTCCAAGCTTGCAGGGTGAACACTGCCCGCACGAAGATGACGCCAGAAAGCCGGACAGAACGAGGGCGGCGTCAACCATCGAGGCAGTGTCGTCGTAGACAATGATGCTTCCCGATCCGAGGCCGGATCCGGCGGACCGAAACGACTCATAGTCGAGTGGGAGATCGACATACTGAGCAGACAGTGGCGCATTGGAAGCGCCGGATACCACTGCCTTCAGCGACCGCCCGTCGGCCAGCCCATCACCGACGCCGGATATCAACTCGGCCAGCGGAGTGCCCAGGGCCAGTTCGGCTACGGCTTCCCGCCGAACGTCTCCTGATAGCGTGAACAGCATCGTGCCGGGGCTTCTCTCCGTTCCGAAACCTCGAAACCACTTCGACCCCTCGCGCAAGATGTGAGGCACGTTGGAGAGGGTTTCCACGTTGTTCACCACCGCCGGATTGGCCGGAGCGTTCGGACTCGTGAACAGCCCACGGATATACGGTGGATCGATCCGTGGCAGGGGGTCGTTGCCCTCGATCACCTCGAGGAGCGCCTTTTCCTCACCGAAGAGGTAGTCGTCAGGACCGGGGACAACCGTGAGCGGGACTTCACCAAGGAGTCCGGCATCCCGCATTTCGGTTGCGGCCGATTCAAGGCGAGTACGTTCCTTCGCAAAAGAGGCCTTAATCCCGATGAAGGCCTGCTCCACCCCCAAAGCCTCGCCGGCGATTGTGATCCCCTCGAGCAGTTGATACGGATTGGCACGCAGCAGTGCCCGATCTTTGAAAGTACCCGGTTCTCCTTCGGCGGCGTTGCAGACGAGATAAGCAGGGTCGATTTGCTGGTCGACCAACCCCTGCCACTTGAATCCGGTCGGGAAGCCGGCGCCTCCCCGGCCACGCAGGCCCGAATCGCGCACGGCACCTATGGTCCCCGTGGGACCGAGCCGCCGAGCCGCGCGGAGACCCTCGCCTCCTCCGTTGCTCAGATAGGTGTCGAGGTCGGGTATTGGGGACGAAGGAAGTAGGAAGCCGGTCGACACATCCTCGACTCTAGCCAAGGGCCCCCACCGACCCGAGCCGCACCGATCCGAAGGAGGGCAATCCGTATGTTGCCGGTTTCCTCATCGGCAGGCTTCTCGGCTGCTCCTCACCACCCACGGGCGCCGATCTGGCGAAGGTCGAGTGACTCCGCTTCAGTATGAACGGGTAGATGGCACGTTCGCGGTGGGTTCGGCCCGAGGAACCAGGTCCGACTGGTATCGCAACCTTCTCGTTCACCCACAGGCGGAAGTCCGGGCGGGGCGCGCCCGTTTCAATGCGATGGCCGAGACCTGCACCGACCCCGCCTCCATCAGGGACTTCCTCGAGCTACGACTGGAGCGACACCACCGGATCGTCGGAGGAATCCTGCGCCTGCGAGGTGTGCCGGCCAATCCCACCCGGGCCGACCTCGAGACCTACGCCGCCCGGATGGCCATGGTCACGCTTACGCCCCTCTGAAACACCCTCCGAAACCCAAACCCCTGGACTCCATCGCAGCCTTGTCAGCCGGTTCGGACTGCCTCGGCGGGTTCGATGCGAGCAGCCCGAATCGCGGGGTAGAGACCGGCGAGGCTGCCGACGGCAAGAGCAGCGCCGATGCTGCCGAGGACACCACTGATTGGCATGGCCAGGGTCAGATCCCTGTTGATGGCGAAAGCGACGGTGATGCCGGCACCCATCAGCACCCCGACTATTCCACCGGCCGACGCAAGAAGGGTCGATTCGAACAGGAACTGGGCGCGTATGTGACCCCGGGTTGCGCCGAGAGCCCTGCGAACCCCTATTTCCATGCGCCGTTCAAGCACCGACATCACCATGATGTTGGCGATGGCGACGCCCCCGACGAGGAGCGCCACCGCTCCCAGGCCGACCAGGAGGCCGGTGAGAGCCTCTTCGGCTGCCCGCCGGGCGGCCAGCGCATCTGAGGGTCGGGCGATTTCGACCTGATCGGGATTCTCCGGGCTGATGGTGGAAGGCAACACATCGACCACCTCGTTGATCGAGTCGGGGTTGACTCGCAGATAGATGGAGGTAGGGGCCGCCGGCGTATCGAACAGTTCATTGGCGATCGTCGCGCCGATAAACGCCCCTCGCTCGAGATCCGGATGCAGCGGTAGTTCGTCGGCGATCCCAACCACCGTAAACCAGGTTCCGCCAAGGTAGACCCGCGGTCGCGGTTCGAGGCTGCGGACACCGAGCCTTTCGGCCGCGACGTCGCCGAGCACGATGACCGGAAGTCGGTCGGCAGCTTCGTCGAGGAAGCGACCCTCACGCATCGTTCCACCGACAACCTCCAACAGGGTTTCCTGTGCAGCGAACACGCCGATGCCGCTCGTTTGTAGTTCGGGCACCATGTCGGAACGCCGAACAGAATCGTCGACCAGGGTTGCTGCCGAGTATTGCTGTACCGGCCCTATGCGACCGGCCATCTCAGCGGCCCCATCCGGAAACCCGTTCGACTGACCCAGGATGCCGGGCCCCTCGGTGACCCGCAGCAGGTTGGTTCCGAGGCTATCGAGAGCGGCCAGCAGATCGCTCCGCCCGGAAGCAGAAATGCCGAGAACAGCCACGATGGCGGCGATGCCGATGGCAATACCGGCGGCGGTCAACACTGAGCGGCCCGTCCTCTTGAGGATGCCCTGGTAGCCGAGTCCGATGATGTCGCGGATACGCAACTTGCTCTTCACGAGACTCGCTCCGCGGCGATACGCCCATCCAGAATCGAGACCTCTCGACCGAACCGTCCGGCGACCTCACGATCGTGGGTTATCACAACTACGGTCGTTCCGGCTCCGTTCAGATCCAACAGGACGTCGACAATCCCGGCGCCCGTCTTGGAGTCGAGGTTGCCCGTCGGTTCGTCGGCGAACACCACCGCCGGATTTCCGAGTATGGCGCGCGCAATGGCCACCCGCTGCCTCTCCCCTCCCGAGAGCTGCGTAGGAAGGTGATCCATTCGCTCTTCCAGTCCGACTCGGGCAAGCGCGACCGCTGCTCGCTCCCGCCGTTCCTTGGTCGCGATCCCCCGGTAGAGCAAACCCTGCGCAACGTTTTCCAGTGCGGTGGTACCGGAAAGAAGGAAGAAGTCCTGAAACACGAAGCCAATGAGGTTCGCTCGTAGGCCCGATAGCTGCTTGTCGGACATTCCGGAGATGTCGTTGCCGTCCAGACGAACCGAACCCCCCGACGGCCTGTCGAGGGCCCCCATGATGTGCAAAAGCGTCGACTTCCCGGACCCTGACGGGCCGACAACCGCAACTGAGTCACCGGCGGCGGCCGCGAGGTCGACATCGATGAGAGCGTCCACGCGCGGCGGACCCGGGTAGGACTTCGAGACTCGTTCGAGCTCGATCAGGCTCATCGCGGGACCGCGACGAGATCGCCTTCCGTCACCTCACCGCTGATTGCCACCAGGCCGTCCGCGAACTTGCCGAGCTCGACGGCCACCAGCCTGGTGGAGTCGCCCTCTACCACTTCTAAGGCGTAGCCGCCTTCTGCGAGCGCCAGCACCGCTTCGACCGGTGCGAGCAGCGCATCCAGCACTTCCTCTGAGACAACTTCGATATCGACGGCGGCCTGCTCGAAAGTGGCTCCCGCTTCCGAATTGTCGAAGGCGATCGTCATCTCGATGGTCTGGCGGCCGGTCTGCGGATCGACAACCGCTACGTTGGAGATTGAAGTGATCGTGCCGGGGGTCTCGGTGTCGTCGGGAAGCACGATGGTGGCGGCCCCGCCTTCGGAGACCAGGTCCTGTCGATTGAGGTCCAAGGCGACCACGATTTCTCGTTCTGTGCCCGAGATCTCGAAGAGCGGAGTTCCCGGTCCGACAGTTGCACCGACTTCTGTCAGAAGTCGCCCCACGCGAACCTCACCTCGCTCGAAGATGACCCGGCCGAGTTCGACTGCCCCGTCTTCGGGTAGGCCGAGGTCGGCCTGCCACTCTTCAACGCTGTTCGTCGTCTCTTCGGTGTATTCCGCATCCACCACCAGGCTGTCGTCGGCTGTGAAACCAAGCGCTGCGAGATTCTCTTCCAGTTGCTCGACGTCGGGTCCCTCTTCGATTCCTTCCAAGAGTGGGCGCCAGGCGGGCCGTTCCCCGAACATCAGGACAACCGGGGCACCGTTGAGCTCGAGCAGTTGCTCGCCTCTATCGATCTTCGACCCCTGCTCGGGCAGCCACGTAACAACTCCGCCAGATGCAGCGTAAACCAGGGACTGATCACGGTACCTGAGCTGCCCATCGAAGGTCTCAACATCGACGAGGTCGCCCCGCTCGAGCGCAACTGCCACCAGTTCAGGCTTCACCACAGCCTCCGGCTCTTCTTGTTCTTCAACCAGACGGTTGATTCCGTAGAAGCCGCCGGCACCAACTGCACCCAGCAAGGCGATGGCCGCCACCCAGCCGAGCGCTCGCTTCACGATCAGCCACCGACCCCCGGGAAGGCAGCCAGGTCCTGACATGCTTCCATCGCATCCGGGAACTCGGTGTCAGAAAACGCCACCGCCATTTCTGCCATCGGGAAGGGAATCTCGCTTCCGGTGAAGGTAGGCAGAGGGTCGGGCCACAACTCGACGCCATTGTCACGCATGCAAACCGAGAACTCGTTTAGTTCATCGGTGACCGAGGCGATCAGCTCAGGATCGAGTTGCAACTCGACGCCTTCCCCGGCCTCGGCAAGGATCGGGCGACAGGCGGCTAGAGCGGTCTGAAACCCTGGGTCAAAGAAGTCGAGTCCATCGGTCAGCGCAGCGCCGATCACCGGTTGTCCGTCAGCATCGAAAGTGATGTCCGGCATCTCGATTCCACTGTCGCGCATGCAGTTGGTGAAATCGAGCGTGACGTCTTCGAGGGTAGGCGCCTCCGTGGTAGTCGTCGTGCTCACCACAGTCGTAGCTGCCGTCGTTTCGAGCGTTGCGATCGTATCAACCGGTCCCTCGTCGGAATCGGAACTGCAGGCCCCCAAAACGGCGATAGCCACAATCGCTACCGTCGCTATGGATCGTATCCTCATCGCTCCTACCTTCATCGATGAGAGCAGAATAGCCAGCGCCGTGAGACAGTATGCCCACCGGGAGTGGCGCGGCAATCAAGGGCTGAGAGTGCTTCCCGCCTGAATGTCACGCAGAGTAAGGTGCGGATCCAGCAAGGGAGGAACTCGGTGAACGTCTGGGTCGCTGCTGTAGCGGTAGTCGTCGGATATCTGTTCGGTGCGGTGTCATTCACCCGAATCCTCGGCCGCTGGGTGCTCCCCGGAGATGATCTCAGTGGGCTCGAGGTCAAGTTGGGGAAAGGTACGCTCCGGTTCAATCGCACCAGCGCGTCGCTGATCTCGATGAAACGCGGCCCTGCGTATGGGTGTCTGACGGGCTTGCTTGATATGGCCAAGGCGGCCATACCGGTCCTCATCTTCAAGATGGCGTTCCCTGAATACGACTACGAGTTCCTTGCTGCCGCAGCGGCCGTAGTCGGACACAATTTCCCGGTGTTCTACCGTTTCCACGGTGGAGCCGGCATGTCCCCCTACCTGGGGGGATTGGCCGTCCTGGATTGGGTGGCGGTTCCCGTGGTAACCCTGCTGGGAACGCTGACCGGCGTGCTAATGCGCAACGTGGTCCTTGCCTATGCGTCGGGTGTGATCTGGCTGATTCCGTGGTTCTTGTGGCGTGATGCCGGCTGGCCTGCCTTCGCCTATGCCCTGGTCGTGAATGGCGCGGTTTGGGTCGCCCTCTGGCCGGTGATTAAGGATCTGACCCGGATGCAGCGATCCGGCGAGATCGACCGCAAGGAGGCCATGCGGATCTTGCGAAGCGGACACCCATCGCTCGATCGGGACAAATACCAGTCGGACTAGAGCAATCATCAATCGGGGTCGGCCGGCACCTCATTGGTGTCCTCGACGGTAACCGTGCCCGTGTAGCCATCTACGACAACTGTTGCCCCGTCGGGGAGTCGGGTTGCTCCGGGCACCGATACGACACACGGGATCCGGTATTCGCGGGCCACGATGCTGCTGTGGGAGAGCATGCCCCCTGCTTCTGCGATCACTGCTCCCGCTCGTGCGAACAGGGGTGTCCATCCGACATCGGAGAAGGGGATGGCGATGACGTCTCCCGCTTCGACCCTGGGGGAGTCCTCGATACCTTTGACGACCCGCAGAGTTCCCCGATGCCGCCCCCGCGAGGTGGCTACACCGCTGAGCTGCGCGGCCTGCAGAAGCCCGGGTCGAGCAGGGAAAAAGTCGTCTCCGAAGATGGTCTCGGGCATGTCGACCTCGGTGAGGTCGGCCATCTCGGCCCTACGGAGGTTCACGAGTTCGGCCGGGTCCGTTGTGGAGGCGCCGTTGAGGAGTAGATCCCGAACCTCATCGACCCTGAGATACATGACATCCTCCGGGTCTCCAATCAGACCTCTTTCGACGAGTCTCCGCCCCACTTCTAGGAAAGCCGGCCGGAACAACCCGTACCCGAAGGTATAGACGAAGCTGACCTGCTCACGGTGGTCTACGAACTCGGACGCCTTACGTTGCAGAAAGCGAACCCTCGGTCGCGACAGGCCCTTCATCTCCGCAGTCGCCTCCCGCCACAGGCGGGGTCGATGCTTCCCCGTCACCTCGGCATGATCCACTGCGAGGCTCAAGACCGCGTCCGGTTGCTCCGACCAGGGCGGTACAGAGAAGTCGTTTCCGCTGTCCGACAGGTGGCCGAAGCGATCGAGAAACCCGGCGAGTTCCCCGGCAAGGTCTCCCGGGAGTGCCTCTTGCCCATGCGTCTTGACGGCTGCGACGGTTTCCTCTCCGTGCCCGGCGATCCGACTGCCCAGCCGGTCTAGGGCCCGGTTGGGGTTGTAGGGGTTGGCAGGGTCGCCAAGCTCCAGATCAACGGCATCAGCGTCAACGCCGCCTTTGGCGACGGTCCGGCGCAGCATTGCCACATATGCATTGGCAAGCAGCGGAGTGACGATATTGGCATAGGCGGCAGTGGTTGTGACCGCGGATAGATCATCGATATGTGACAGCAATCCAGTGTCGCTCAAGCTTCCGAGTTCAGTTGCCGCCAGACGTGAATAGCTTTCCTGAAGCTCGGCGACCTCGGGCTGCAGGTGCCGTCCGTAGCGGGCCTTCCCGGCCAGGGTGGCGAGCATTCGGGGGACGTGTCGCATAGTGGAGAACGTTGGGCGGAAGCTCGGCTTGGTGTCGGAGGGGAGGCCCAGCAGCATCTCGAGACCGTCGCGCGGCATACCAAGTAGCTCGAAGATCTCGCCGATAGTGCCCATGTTGAAGTAGGACCGATAGGCAAACTGTTTTGCTAACTGCTCTGGTCGGAGGTCGTTCGGACCGATCAGCTCTCCGAACAGCTCGATCCAGGCCCGGTTCACAATGGGGACGTTGACCGACCACACCAGCGGTTTGATCATGCCCGGCATCACTTCGCGAGAAATCCGGTTGGAGTAGACGGTGACATCGTCGAGTCCGGTGATCGGACGTAGCTGAACCCACCACACGTCGGTTCCATCCCACACCCACTCGAGATCTACGGGCGACTCGAACTCCCCGGCGATCCGGATGGTCTCAGCGGCGATCGTTCCGGCAACCGGTTCTGGGAAGGCGCTCTCCTCTGACGGTCGCTCGGTCCATCCTCCCCACCGTTCAATCCAGCGCTCGGGCGTTGCTCCTTCTCCGACTAGGGCATCCCCCCGCCCGCGTACGGCCTCGATCACAACTTCGTTCAGTCCGGTCATCGGGTTGCGGGAGAATGCAACTCCCGACACAACTGGGGGGACCATCTCCTGCACTATCACCGCCATGGCGACCGGTTGGTTGTCACCCTTTCGCTTCCGATAAGTCCCGGCGATCGAGCTTTGAGCCGATGCCTGAACAGCGCGAATCGCCTCTGCCACTTCATCAAGTCCGGAAACATCGAGATAGGTGGCGAACTGGCCGGCGTACGATGACTCCAGGCCGTCCTCAACCGCGGCCGAGGAGCGCACCGCCCACGGTCCGTCGTGCGACAGCCAGGTAGATACATCGGAATGAGCATGCCCGCCGGTGGCGGCGGGGAGTATCCAGGTGGTGGGAACCCGCCTTCCATGGTCGAGCAGCCACCGAATGTGGCGGGCTTTCCCGCCGATAGGCGCGTTGGGATCGGAAACCTCAGATAGTAGAACTGCTTCCATATCGATCCCGGCCCCTTTATGCTCATCCACCACGCTACGTGGTTCCGTACATCGTACGGTACGGCGGTAAGGAACGGATGATGACGAACAAGGTTGCTGTGCTCCTCTGCGGATACGGCGAAGTCGAAGATTACGACGAGTTTGCCGAATACAACGAGAGGTCCTTTCGGCTGCTCGTTTCTAAGTCGATCAAGTTCCCGGACTTCTCGATTCCCTGGTTGTCCCGCCGTCTCGAACGCCAGCAGCGCAAGGAATGGCACGCCGCCAATCATTACCACTCACCGCACAATGACATATTCGAACGTCAGCGGGAGGGAATCGAGCAGCGCCTCAAGGAGACCTACGGGGACGACGTAGCCGTATTCAAGGCCTACAACTTCGTCGAACCGTTCATGCCCCACCAGGTGCTGGCCGACATCAGGAAGCAAGGTTTCGACCGGGTGGTGGTGTATCCATGGCTCGTCGTCGACTCGGTCTTCACCAGCGGCCTCGCCCTGGAGCAAATCAATGAGGCCTTGAATCCCGACGGCGCCTGGCTCAAAGACATTCGCTATCTGCCCTCATTCTGGGAGCGTTCCGATTTCCAGGAGCTTCTGGTCAGCTACATCGAAAGTGGGGTTGACCCCCTTCTCGATCGATACGTTCCGACCCAGGTCGGCATTGTGCTGTGTCTGCACGGTTGCCCCCTCGAGACCAAGGGCATGGAAACGGGTGTCAGGGAGAGCACGGCTCTGTATTACGCAATGCAGGAACGCCTCAACCGCCGCTTCCCGCTGGTCAGCCCCGGGTGGATGAACCACCCGGTTCCCGGCAAGTGGACAACGCCGGACGTTGACCAGGCGGCCAAGAATCTGATCGGCCTCGGAGCGAGGGCGCTCGTGTTCATGCCGATCGGTTTCGTTACAGAAAACCACGAGACTCAGTTGGATATCGGCTACACGATCGACAAAGTCAGAGATCAAGTCGAAACCCTTCACCTGGACACACTCAACGAGCATCCGGAGTTGCTGGGCATGGGTGCTCGCTGGATCCACCCGCTGATCGACGAGCTACGCGCCACCTGACAGAGCGAAGTGCCGGACCCCTTCCGCCCGCGACCTCTCTGCGAGGGCTCGAGCTACCTCAGTCAATAAGGCCGACCACTTCGTGGCCGGCAACCTGTCCGTCTTTGCCGGCAAGCTCGAGATCGAAGCTACGCCCGTACTCGACGGTCGCGCCGGTTCTGATCTTGACATCGTCGGTGACCAGCATGCGAGTCCCGGTTGTCTTGTTGGCCGATTCGAGACGACTGGCTGTGTTGACCACATCTCCGACCACCGTCTCGCGAGCCGACGACTCGCCGCCCATCAACCCGAAAATGACTTCACCCAAGCTGATTCCGACTCTGACATTGAACGAGCACCCGTAAATCCTGCTGACGTATTCGTGCATGTCGGCCGCGACCTCGATTGCCTCGAGTCCGGCCTTGACGGCCGCTAGGGCCGGATTCAGCTCATCGTTCACCCCAAACACGGCCAGGAGGCCGTCGCCCATGTAGTTGTCGACCCTTCCGTCGTGTGACTCGACTGCCGTCTCCACCCGCGCGAAGAAACGGTTGAGGATGTGGACAACGTCGTAGGCAGGAAGCGTTTCGGACATCGAGGTGAATCCGGCCACATCCGTGAACATGACGGCAGCCTCTTCGACTTCCCGACCGACCGGGCCGGCGTAGTGACCTTTGCCGAGTTGCGAAGCCATCTCGACATCGATCTTGTCGAGAACGAGCCTCCACATACGAATAGAGCCAAGGGTTTCGGTTTGGCAGGCCAAACGAATCTCGTCTGGGAACTCCAGCTTGGCGGCCATCGCCGCCTCAGGCTCGGTCCGTTCGGTCAACGCGTCCGCGCCTTCGATGATTCGGACACGGCAAGTCGAGCAACGTGCTCGACCGCCGCACAGATGGGCAATCGGCACACCGGCGTCGATTGCCGCCTCCAGAAGATTCGCCCCTTCTGCAAACGGTATCGATAGCTCATCGGGCCAAACGAAGATCTCAGACATTCGGCGAGCCTATCAGCACGGTCCTCGCCACCACCCTTTCACCTCGACCGGACGAACGCTGCGATCCGGTGGAGGCTTCAGGCGTCGGGATCAGTCCGGTCGATCAGTAGGCGGGTCTGATAGTGCTGATTTCGAAGCCGCTCGCGCCTCTCCTCCAACGCACCGGTAGGTTCATTGCGCGCGTTTCGCTCCTTCGGTTGCACCGCTAGAACGTTGATGGTTCCTTCGAGCTGGTGAAGCTCGGCCGTCAGCTAGAGAGAATCGATGGCAGACGATGACCGAACCTCTGTGCTCGTAGTTGGGAGTTGACCTTCTAGTTACATTCCTGAACACTCGCACACCGGAGAGTCCCCTCACCTGGCAGTACCGAGGGACATCGCTCCCCCGTTGCGAGGCCCGGTGAACTGGGCGTCGTACAGGCTCGAGTAGGCGGCCCCCTTGGCGATCAATTCCTCGTGCGTCCCCTGCTCCACGATGGCACCGTCCTCCATCACCAGGATCAGATCGGCGTCCCGGATCGTCGACAAACGGTGGGCGATCACAAAGCTGGTGCGCTCGGTTCGGAGCGCCGCCATGGCGTGCTGCAACAGCAACTCTGTACGAGTATCGACCGAACTCGTCGCCTCGTCGAGAATCAGCAGCGCCGGGTTCGCCAGGAAAGCCCGGGCAATCGTGATCAGCTGCTTCTCGCCGGCACTGATGTTGGCGCCCTCGTCGTCAACGATCGTGTCGTATCCGTCGGGCAGGCTGTGGACGAACCTATCCACGAAGGTCGCTTTGGCCGCAGCCACGATCTCGTCATCGGTGGCATCGAGCCGGCCGTAGGAGATGTTGTCACGGATCGTTCCCTCGAACAGCCAGGTGTCCTGCAACACCATGCCGATCTGGCTACGCAGATCCTCTCGCCGCATCTCCGCGATGTCCTGCCCGTCGAGGGTGATCCTCCCACCGTTGAGTTCATAGAAGCGCATCACCAGGTTGACCAGCGTCGTCTTCCCCGCTCCGGTCGGCCCGACGATCGCCACCGTCTGGCCCGGATCAACCGTCAAAGACAGGTCATCGATGAGCGGCTGATCCTCCAGATAGCGGAAGGAGACATGCTCGAAACTGACGGCGCCGCGCGGTTCGTCGATGGTGCGCGGGTGGTGCTCATCGGAAATCTGTTCATCGGCGTCGAGTAGCTCGAAAACCCGCTCCGCCGATGCCACCCCCGATTGCAGCAGGTTCGCCATCGAGGCCACCTGTGTGACCGGCTGGGTGAACTGGCGGGAGTACTGAATGAAGGCCTGCACATCGCCAAGGCTCATAGTTCCCGATGCCACCCGGAGCCCGCCGAGCACAGCGATAATCACGTAGTTGAGGTTTCCGATAAACATCATCATCGGCATGATCAGACCCGACAGGAACTGGGCCCCGAAGCTGGCCTGAAACAGCGCCTCGTTCTCC
>CBDTUP010000014.1:0-17172 GCA_965363685.1 uncultured bacterium
TGATCCGGGTGAAGGAACCACGGTCGACTACCAGGTCGCGGATGACCGGGAACCCGGTCGCTTTCCACGGTTCGAGGACGATCTCGTCGCCATCCTTGAACTTGCGCATGTGGAGCTGGCAGGTGGCCGTTCCCAGCTGATCTCCGTGCGGATGCCCGTTGATCATGATGCCGCACATGCCACAGATGCCTTCACGACAATCCGAGTCGATCGAGAACGGCTCGATGCCCTCCTCGACCAGTTTCTCGTTGACGATGTCGCACATCTCGAGGAACGACATGTGTTCGCTGATGTCGGTCGCTTGATAGGTTTCGAATCGTCCCGGCGCCTCGGGTCCGTCCTGGCGCCAAACTTTGAGTGTGACGTCCATTACTTGTAGCTCCTTTGCGCCAGCTCGACGTTTTCGAACACGAGCTGCTCCTTGTGCAACGTCGGGTCCTCTCCAACGCCGTTGAACTCCCACGCCGCTACATATGCGTAGTTCTCGTCGTCACGGAGCGCCTCACCCTCGGGGGTTCGGCTCTCCTCGCGGAAGTGGCCGCCACATGATTCCCGACGATTCAAAGCGTCGATCGCCATCAACTCTGCCAACTCGAGGAAATCGGCCACCCGGCCGGCCTTCTCGAGTGTCTGGTTGAAGGACTCGTTGGTGCCGGTGACCTTGACGTCCCTATGGAACTCCTCCCGCAACCGCCGGATCTCTGAGATGGCCCGCTTGAGACCCTCCTCATTCCTGGCCATACCGACTTCAGCGATCATCACTTTGCCCAGTTCCCGATGGAAATAGTCCGGTGAACGAGTTCCGTCGATGGCGATCAACTCGTCGATCTGATCCTTGACGGCTTTCTCGCTCTCTTGGAACGCTGCATGGTCCGTCGGGATTGGGTCGGTGCCGAGATACCCGGAGAGGTAGTCGCCGATCGTGTTCGGCAAGACGAAGTAGCCGTCGGCAAGGCCCTGCATCAGCGCCGATGCACCGAGTCGGTTGCCGCCGTGGTCGGAGAAGTTGGCTTCGCCGATCGCGTACATCCCCGGGATAGTCGTCATCAGGTTGTAGTCCACCCACAACCCACCCATGGTGTAGTGAGGTGCCGGATAGATGCGCATCGGGACCTTGTACGGGTTTTCGTCGGTGATCCGCTCGTACATTTCGAACAGGTTGCCGTAGCGCTGCTCGATGACGTCCTGACCCAACCTCTCGATTGCATCGGCGAAATCCAGGTATACGCCGTTCTTGAGCGGTCCGACGCCGAAGCCCTCGTCGAACATGACTTTGGCCGCCCGACTGGCGACATCGCGCGGCACGAGGTTCCCGAAGGCTGGATAGCGGCGCTCCAGGAAGTAGTCGCGGTCGGCCTCAGGTATTTGGTCGGGCGATCGGGTCTCGTTCTTGTCCTTCGGAACCCAGATACGACCGTCGTTGCGGAGCGACTCCGACATTAACGTCAGCTTCGATTGGAACTCCTCAGATGCTGGGATCGCCGTCGGGTGAATCTGCGTGAATGAAGGATTGGCGAAGAGTGCTCCGTGTTTGTGCGCACGCCAGACGGCAGTGCCGTTGCACATCATCGCCATTGTCGACAAGTAGTAGGCGTTTGCGTAGCCGCCGGTGGCCAGCACGACCGCGTGGCCCGAGAATGAGCGGATCTCGCCGGTGATCAAATCCCGGGCGACCACACCGACCGCGCGCCCGTCGTGCACGACGACGTCGAGCATCTCCATGCGGTTGTAGAGCTTGACTTTGCCCAGCTCGATTTGCCGCGCCATTGCCTGGTAGGCGCCGAGCAGCAACTGCTGTCCCGTCGCTCCACGGCTGTAGAACGTTCGGGAGACCTGCGCTCCACCGAAGGATCGATTGTCCAGCAGGCCGCCGTACTCACGTCCGTATGGAACTCCTTGTGCAGTGGTCTGGTCGATGATCTCGTTGGAGACCTCGGCCAGGCGGTAGACGTTCGCTTCTCGTGACCGGTAGTCGCCGCCCTTGATCGTGTCGTAGAACAGGCGGAAGACCGAATCGCCGTCGTTTTGGTAGTTCTTGGCGGCGTTGATCCCGCCCTGGGCAGCGATCGAGTGAGCCCTGCGTGGCGAGTCGTGGTACGTGATCATCGTCACGTTGTATCCGAGTTCGCCGAGAGTGGCCGCGGCGCTGGCGCCTGCGAGGCCGGAACCAACGATCACGACCTCGTACTTGCGTTTATTGGCCGGATTGACCAGCTTCAGGTCGAAGCGAGCTTTGGACCACTTTTCGGCAAGGGGCCCCTCGGGGACCTTGGCGTCGAGAACGATATTGCTCATCTGCATCCCCTTCTAACCGACCCAGCCGGCCCAGATGGTGAGCGGGAAGCTCACGTTTCCGATGATCACGACGGCTGCGAAAGCTGCCGCGAACCACTTGCGCCACGGGTTGAACCGTGGGTTGTTCCAACCGAGGCTCTGGAAGAGGCTCCAGGCTCCGTGGAAGATGTGCACACCCACCATGATGTTGGCGATGATGTAGAAGATCGCTACAACCGGACGTGTGAAGCTGGCGATCATATTGTCTCTGATCGCCCCGTGAACGAAGTCCGGATTGGTCGTGCCGATCGTCAGGTCTCCGAGGTGGAAAAGGATGAACGCCAGGATGATGACGCCCGACCAGCGCATCGTTCGTGAGGCGTAGTTGGCAACCAGATATTCGCGCGGTGCCTGATACTTCTGGGGTCGCGCTTTGCGGTTGATGATCGTCAGGGCGTATGCGGCGTGGATGTGGAGCACGATCGAGAGCGTCATCACTGCCCGGAAGATCCACAGGAACGCAGTCTCCGGTAGCAGCGGCTCTCCAAGTGCCCGCAGCCACTCGCCGTAGTGGTCGATGGCGTAAACGCCGAGATCATCGGTTCCCAGGTAGATCTTCAGGTTCCCGAACATGTGAACGAAGACATACCCCAGGACGATGATCCCGGTGACGGCCATGACCCACTTTTTGCCGACTGCCGAGCTATAGAACTCAACCAGGAAGGGACGTTTTCCCTTCTTGGTCGGCGTGCCGGTCGCAGTCACTGCGCCTCCTAGGTGAGTTTCAACTGATAGCAATAGCCTAGAAGGGGCGGGTCGCCGATGGTGCTGGCGTTGGTGGGGCCGGAAGGCTCTAATTCGAGCGCCTATGGCGCTCGAACGCTTTCAGCTATCAGCTTTCAGCAATCAGCTTCGCGTCCCAGCTGGGAAGTCCTCAATCCCGTCTTGACAGCGCGCGCGGCGACCACGAAGATGACATCAATGTAATTACATGGGTGTAAGGGGACACGTGTGCAGCGCACACTCATTGAAGCTCTAGCAGTTGATGACCTCTCGTGGCAGGACTACTCCAGTTGTCGCGGCGCGGACGCTGATCTGTTCTTTCCCGAACGGGGAGCGTCGACGCGCAAGGCCAAATCCATCTGTACCGCCTGCGAAGTCCGTGTCGAGTGCCTCGAGTTCGCCATCGTGAGTGGCGAGAAGTTCGGCATCTGGGGCGGGCTATCCGAGCGGGAACGCCGGAAGATCCGCAAAGAGCGGTCGATCGCCGCGCGTCGGCGCGAAGCGGTCTAGCTCAGGTCCCGAGTTCCAGCTACCAGCTACTTGTCACTCGCGACCGGCGACCCGCAGGGGCAGGCCCGCATTCCTTCTAGTATGACCGTATAGGCAATTACCAGAGAGGTCGATGTGCAGGCAGGTGGGATCTTTCTCATAGTCGTGGCGATTGTGCTCGTGATCGTGGCAGTTGTGCTGCGTAACAGGCGAGAGCAACTCAAGAAGGAATTCGGCTACGTCGAGGCCAAGCCGCAAGACATTCCCGAAATCGACGTCAAGGATCCCCGCCCCCAGGTCGCGGAGTTCCATGTTCACGCCGACGAGGCAACGGTGACTTTCGATGTTCCGCTTCCGGACGGTGACATCGACGACGTTCTGAAGGAACTCCTCCTCCATGAGGCCGTCGAGGTGGTGCGCGAGAAGCGCCACACCTTGCCGATAGACATGGTTGCGAAGGTTGTTGCTCGGGCCGGCCGCGACGGCGACTCTCGTCGGGTGGGTGTCATCGAACTCCCTGAACCCGGTGTTCTGCCACCGCCGGTCGCCGCGCCCCCCTCGTTCCAGCTTGGTCACATAGCCTACGACCCGCTCGAGGAAGAGTTCGGTGGCGAGAAACCCCAACATGCTCCCGCGCTGGCGGATACCAAGGCGAGCGACCTACTAGCTCCGATCGGGTCCGAACTGAAGCTGCCGAAGGCCGTTGATCTTGGTCTTCGGACCCAGGGAGTTGATCCGGCGACCATGGAGTCCGGCGAACTAGTCAGGGCCATGTTGACGATGTTCGGGTATCGAATCTCCGAGGGAGTCACTGAAGACACCTACATCGCTGAAAAGGGCGGTGTCAGGACTTTCGTTCGGCAGGTCTCGCATCAGAAGGGGACCTATCCGGAACTCGAAGAGCAGTCGATCAACCGGTTCGTTGCAGATTTCGCCGGAGCGAAGACCGATCGAGCGCTGCTCGTTACGGACAAGTTCGGACCGTTCGAAGTCTACGACCGGGAGCGTCGCGATCCCCGTTGTCGGTTCATCACCAGAGAGCGGCTCCAGAAGTTCGTCGACTCGATGGCACTCGAGTAGTCGCGAGTAGCTAGTCGCTCGCCGCGAGCTTCTGTTCGTGGCCGCGACCCGCGACCGGATACCGGAACCTTCTTCCTCCAGTGAGCGTCTAACTCTGTGTGACGGTGGATTGGTCTAGGTCGGGGGTTATGATGGCGCCGAAGGGAGACATCCATGTTTGGACTGAAGCCAACAGAACTTCTGATCATTCTGGCGATCGTCCTGCTCCTCTTCGGGGCACGGAAGCTTCCGGATCTGGCGCGCTCGCTGGGAGCCTCGGCGAAGGAGTTCAGGAAGGGCATCGAGGCAGGGGCCGGCGAGGACCCGCCGGAAGAGCCCACAGATACGTAGGAACTCTTTGTCGCCGTCCGGCGTTCTTCGGGTAGGCAACTATGCCTGAAGACATTCCTCTCAGCTGGGAAGAGGTAGCCCGGACGCATGGCCGCAAGATCTACAACTTCGCCTACCGACTCACCGGTAATCCCGATGACGCGTCGGACCTCGCTCAGGAAGTCCTCCTGCGAGTGCGGCGGGGTCTCGCCAACTACCAGCCTGGCTCGTTCGACGGCTGGTTGTGGCGGATCACCCGTAATGCGTTCCTCGATGACGTTCGCCGGAAGAAACGCCGACCGACGTCCTCCCTTCCCGAGGAGATCGATCGGTTCTCAGCTATCAGCACCCCGTCCCCCGATGATGTGCTCGCCTCAATTCGGCTCGGTGAGGACGTTCAGAAGGCGCTGCTCGGTCTGCCGTATGACTTCAGGGAGGCAGTGGTGATGTGTGACGTCATCGGACTGAGCTACGACGAAATCGCGGCAGTCTCGGCGGTGCCGGTGGGTACCGTGCGCAGCCGGATTCACCGCGGCCGGAAAATGATGAGGGAGGCACTCACGTGACTCATCCGGGCGCGTTGCTTTCGGCCTATCTCGATGGTGAGCTGACCTCAGCCGAGCGAGAGTTCGTGACGGCCCACATACCCGATTGTGTGCCATGTCAGAGCGAACTCGCGGATTTGCATCACGCTCGAGCTGCCCTTCGTGCACTGCCGATGCTGGAAGTGCCGCCAGGGGTGCTCGACGACGGCGAGATGGCGGAGATTGTCCCGCTTGTCCGGCGACCGCGTTTCTGGGCGGCGGCGGCCGCGGCAACCGTTGCTGCCTTCATCGGTGTGGCAACCTTCGTCACTCCGGAGCCAACGGTGCCGATCACGTTCAATGAGGTAAGCATCGAGCACAACATCAGATCTCAGCTCGAGCCACCGTTGATCCCAGGTGGAATCGTCCCGGCGGTGACGATTCCGATCGGTGGTGCCGAATGAGACGCCTGACCGTCGGTTTGCTGGTCATCGGGTTGCTGGTCGGCGCCGCACCGGCCTTCGCGACCGACGACCTTGCCCCATTCCTCGTTGAGCAAGCTGCCGCCGAGTTCAGCGGCGAGCAGACCGTTGTTTGCTACACCCCCGACGGGGTCATCTCCGAACTCACCTTCGTCAGGCAGGCCGATGGTGTACGGGTGGTCGAGGACGCAGAAGGCGCTATCGGAATCAACCGTGTATCCCACGGCGAGGCCTGGAAGCTCGGCGATCAGTATCGGGTCGAGATTTCTGGTCGGGATCGCTTCTTGAGCCGCGCCGTCAACGTTGTCGAAGTCGTTGACGGGTCGCTGGTTCGTGTCATCCTGTTCTTCGATCGTGCGTCGGGAGCACTGTTGGCCTCAGATGTGCACAACGCCGACGGCTCGACCTACTGCTCCAGTCGGTTCCTGAGTTTCGATCCCAAGGCTCCGTCTATCTCGCGCGATCTTCTCGAGGGGCTCAGCACCGTACCTGGTTCTCGTAGCGTGGGAAATGTCGACTCGGACTCGTTTCCCGAGGAGATCGGTGGGTTCCGCCTGATCGAGGTCAACGATGGTCCGACTGAGGGAGTCACCAACGGCTACTACGGAGACGGGCTGTTTTCCTTCTCCGTTTTCGTTTCCGACCGTGCGATGGCGGTGCCCGAACTCGCCGACGCACCATCGACCGAGATCGGTGGCGAGGAGTATCAGCGTAAGTTCTATCCGGGCCGGGTGCTCATCGCCTGGGAAACGAAGTCGGGCGGTATCCTCCTAGTCGGAGATCTGCCGCTCGACCTACAAGAAGAAGTGCTCGACAGTCTGCCTGCTCCGGGCAAACCGAATTTCTTTGTCCGTTTCTGGAGAGGGTTGTTTGGTTGAGCGCCTGCAGGCGCTCAACCAAACAACAAGCCGTCAGCTTTCAGTCTTGAGCCACCAGCTATGAGAACTGCCGTCGAAAAGGCTGATTGCTGAGAGCTGATAGCGCCATATCTGATTGGCTCAGTCAATCAGATATGGCCTCGAGAGCTTTCGGGTAGTCGGCGACCGAGCGGGGGTCGCCCAATGAGTCGGTGGCGATGACGTCACGCACGATCCCGTCGGCGTCGAGTACGTAGGTGGCTCGCCACGCACTGCCGGTCTTCTCGTTGAAGCATCCGTAGGCCTGTGCAGTCGCCCCATGGGGCCAGAAGTCCGACAGGATCCTGAACGCGAAGTTCTGAGAATCCGACCAGGCCTTGTTGGCAGGCCTGGTATCGCAAGTGATCGACACAACGTTGGCATCGAATCTCTCGAGCTGATGGAGGTTGTCACGAATGTCGCACAGCTCGCCCTCGCAGATACCGGTGAACGGGAAGGGGATGAAGACGATCAGTGTCTTGCGTCCCTTCAGGTCGCTGAGCGAGACGTCGTCGCCGTTCTGGTCCTTGAGCGTGAAATCGGGGGCGGCATCGCCGATCGACAAAGACATGAATACTCCTGGAGTGTGATCTGGTCGCTAACGGTAGTGGAAAGCCATGGGCTATCAGCCTTCTGTCTTCAGCTCCCAGCAACGACGGCCCAGTTCTGTCCTGATGGCTGACAGCCGGCGGCTGACAGCTCGTTTCAGAACCCATCTTCGAGCAGAACCCGCGCCGCCCACCCAACCGGGTCCTCGAGTTCCGTGAGAGTCGGCATGTTCTCAGGTCCCTCCCACACTCGATGCAAGGCATCTTCGCTCCAGCGTCTGGCGACCTCAGCACAGAACCGGCCACCGAGCCGGTATTGCTCCCGTTTGAGTTCTAGGCCGAGCATCCGACTCAATACCTGTTCACCCTGTGCCGGTTCAGATCGTTTGCTGTCCATGGCCTCACGCATCCGGTTGAGGTCGGGAAGCAGCTTCGGAGCGGCCTGGTCCATCACATGATCGGCGTAGCCCTCGAGAAGGGCCATGAACGCTTGGACCTCCTCGAGCGATTCGGACAGGCCTTCGGTCGACAGGAGCCCTGCCATCCCGGACGGATCTTCCATCATCTTCTCGAGTTGCGCGGGATCCTGAATCTGCTGCAGCTTGTCGGTGATGCCGGACATGTCTACCTCGATGCTGCCGATATACCGATCGACTAGGTCAAAGAAATGCGGGCGGACCCAGGGGATCGAGAACTCAGCCTGGTGGGTCACCTCGTGAAGCGCGACCCAAAGCCGGACGTGTTGACTCTCGAGCCCGTGATCGTTGGCGAATGCTTCGATGTTGGGGACGACGTAATAGACGTCCTGGACTTCGGCCGTCGGCAATCCGATATCAAATTGGCCGAGCACTCGGTGGCTCAAGAATCCGACCATCATTCCCATCTGCATCCCGAGCAAAGCAGGCCCCAGCGGTTTCATGAACGCATCGAGTGGCCCACCACCGGCAGTCGTCTCAAACTTGGCGGCCAGCGGTTCGACAAGGTACCGAAAGCTCTGAAGGTTCACGGATGCCCATGTGGCCCGATCAACCGGGGATCCCGACAACGCGGAGCTCACATGCAATGGGGTGGCCTCAGCAATCTGGAGCTGGGCCAGCCGCGTCAGCTGCTGGTAGTCCTCTGCCAGCCATGGATCGATCGGCTCGTGCTCCCCAGTCAGGTGGTCGGAGATCTCCCTGGCTAGTCGCCAGTTGATTGGGCCTGGCTGATTGAAGAGCTCAAACAGTTGGGAAAAGAGATCTTCGCTCACACGTCATCCGGCCGGAGGCCCAACTCCATGTCGAACTCAATAGATTCGCCGTCCCTGGTCACGACGATGTGCACGTCGTCCTCGGCACGATACGACCGGAGTATCGAAAGCAATTCAAAGCGAGTGTTGATTTCGATTCCGTCGATCTCAACGATTACGTCGTCGACTTCCGCGCCGGCTGCCCGGATGGCCGAGCCGGACGCGAACCCGGTGATGAGAGCGCCGGAGGGCATTTCAACCCCGTCGTCGGAGGTGATCATCGCGTCTTGCACACCGATGCCCAGATAGGCATGGCGCACGATACCGTCGGCAATCAAATCGGCGGCGAGACGTTCGACCATGTCGACGGGCACTGCGAAACCAAGCCCTTCGGCTCCGACGTCGCTCACTCCGATCGCAGTGGTGATCCCGATGAGTTCGGCTTGACCGTTGAGCAAGGCGCCGCCGCTCGAACCGAGCGTGATCGGCGCATCTGTTTGTAGAAGTCCGTAGAGAGAGTCTTTCTCGGTGGGGCCCGTCTTGAGCTGTCGGTTGAACGCTGAGATCACGCCGGCGGTAACCGACGGACCACCTTCGAGACCCAGCGGACTTCCAACTGCAATCGCCTCGTCGCCGATAGCGAGCTGGTTGACGTCTGCGAACTCGATCGCTTCCAGTCCAGAAGCGTCGATCTTCAAGACGGCGATATCGGTGAGCGGATCCCTGCCGACCAATTCAGCCTCATACCGGCGGCCGTCCGAAAACACGACCTTCGTAATGACGCTGTCTTCGACCACGTGATTGTTCGTCAGGATGTAGCCGTCGGAGTCGAACACCACGCCGGAGCCGGTCGCAAATACTCGGAACACCAGTGTGGTGTCATTGCCCGATGGGTGTCGGACGTTGTCGCCCACCTCGACGGTGACGATCGCTGGAATCGCGCGGGCGGCAACTGCTGATACGCGCGAGTCTCCGTCCAACGGAGTGATCGTGATCGTGCCATTTGATTTGGCGTCACCCGGCTCCGTTGCGGCCTGGGCTGGAGCAGCCACCGGAGTCGTGTCGACCGTGTTGGGTGTGGGGGTCGGCTCATCGAACACGCCGCCCAGCCAGAGTGCGCCGACGGTCAGGGCGCTCCCGATCAGGCCGCCGATGATCGGGAGGAGTATCGACGATCGGGAGCCCGACGGAGCCGGTGCCGAGTCGTCAGCATCGGGGACCGTAACGCGCGTTGGTGGTGGCGGCGGAACGGACGGCGCAGTTCGGGGCCTTTCGAAAGGGGGAAGTTCCGGCTGGCTCATAGACTGTATTGTATGGACGAAACACGATTAAGGACGAAGCTGCTCATCAGTGCCGATCCCCTCGACCCGGCCGCTCTGGCCAACGAGGTAGCGTCGCCCGAGAGCGGGGCGACTGTTGTCTTTGCCGGTACGGCACGCGATCACTCTCCAGGGAAGACCGGAGTCACTCATCTGGAGTACGAGGCCTACCCCGACCAGGTAGAGGCGAAGATCGCCGAATTGGTGGAGGACGCTCGCGGCAGGTGGCCGCTCCTCAACGTTGCCGTCGCGCATCGCACCGGAAGGGTCGACGTCGGCGAGCCGTCGGTCGTTGTTGCAGTCTCTTCGGCGCATCGGGGAGATGCCTTCGATTCGGCCCGGTTCATAATCGATGAGCTGAAGAAAAGGGCACCTATCTGGAAGAAGGAGCATTGGCCCGGCGGAGCCGAATGGGTTGAGGGCGCTTGAACTTGTGGCAAGGTCGGGCGCGGTCGCCGACCGTCACCTTCGGAAACGCGACAGGTCTATCGATATTGCGACCATCAGATCACTTGGTTGTGACGTATTCCGATTGCCTGTGTTGCCGGCGCCCTGTCCGACAGGGCACGAATGGAAGACCCCCTCGAAAACAGTGCCGACGGTCGGCGGCTACTGGATCTAATCCCGGATCTGATCTGCCTGGCCCGCCCGGACGGAACCCTCCTCCGGGTGAACGAGGCATACGCGAAGATGTATCGGCGAAACCGGTCCGACCTGATCGGAACCAACTTCCTCGATCTCCTCACTCCTGGTGTGCGGCCCGCGGTGCAGCAGGATCTTCGCAAGCTGGAAGCGACACTCTCTCCGCGGTCGCCGGGCCGTATATCGGAGGGACCCAGCACCGACGCTGAAGGAAGCGCATTGTGGCTCGAGTTCACCGGCCACGGGCTATTCGAAGGCGGCCGTCTTTCCAGTATCTTCTTGGTGGACGCGACCGGACGATGGAACACGCGGAGGGGCAAAGAGCGCAAGAGCTCGGGGGTGATGTGCTCGAGCAGTCGGGCCAGCTCGCTTCCCTGGCGGAAACGACAGACGCCAACGGATTCGCCGAGCAGATCGAGAGAGCCGTCGACCTCGTTGCCGCACTGGAGAACCACACACAAGAGACCACCAAGATGGCCTCCGTTGTGAGAGGGATCGCCGGCAAGACGAACCTACTTGCCCTCGATGCCAGCATCGAGGCCGCCCGTGCCGGCGAACACGGAAGAGGGTTTGCCGTCGTTGCGCAAGAAGTCAAGACACTCTCTCGTTCCACGACTGATTCACCGACCACTATTGATCAGCTCACGGCCGAGTTGACTGCGGGCGTAGGGGAGATTTCGCGAGTCATCGACCTCGTGGCGAGTTCATCTGATCAGATCAGGGCGTCCGTTACGACCCTGGCGGGGATCGCTACCGAGCTGGGCGGCGACTAGAACCGGCTCGTGTGTGCGCATATCCGGACTCTTCCGCACCAAGGTCGGTTCGCGAAATACACCTGTGTTTCCGACGCGATCTGCATACCGCCGATAGGATGCCACCACCCGGCCGGACTGGTGGAGGTGCAGGTAGTTGATCGAAGTCGCCAACCTGGAAGTTGTATACCACGACGTCATCCTCGTGTTGCGAGGGATCTCGTTTCAGGTCCCGGAAGGGAAGATCGTCGCCTTGCTGGGGGCAAATGGGGCCGGGAAGACGACGGTGCTCCGCGCCATGTCGGGTCTACTCGACGTTCACAACGGGGATATCACCAAGGGTGAAATCCTGATCGACGGAAAGAAAACAACGAAGGCCCGACCGGCTCAGATCGTGTCGCGCGGCGTTACGCAGGTGCTCGAAGGAAGGCGGGTGTTCGGTGAATTCACCGTTGAGGAGAACCTGCGAGTAGGAGCGCACACGAGCAAAGGCGACTCCGACGAAGCGGCCACCCGGGTTTTCGATCTCTTTCCCATCCTCAAGGAGCGCCGTAAGGCCTTGGCCGGTTATCTCTCAGGTGGTGAGCAACAGATGCTCGCGATCGGTCGAGCGATGATGTCGAACCCCAAATACCTGTTGCTTGATGAGCCCAGCCTGGGGTTGGCCCCCCTGTTGGTTCAGCAGATCAGGGACATAATCGTCGAGATCAACGCTCAAGGTACCGGCGTGCTCCTCGTCGAACAGAACGCCAACATGGCCCTCTCGATCTCGGAGCACGGCTACATCATGGAGACCGGGAAGATCGTCATGGACAAGCCGTCTGAGGAACTCCTCAAAGACGAGGACGTCCAGGAGTTCTACCTCGGCCTTCACGCCGGGGGAGGCGAGCGGAAGTCGTTTCGAGACGTCAAGCACTACAAGCGTCGCAAGCGGTGGTTGTCATGAGCGATCATCTCTTGGAGTTCAGCAGCGTGCGCCTTTCCTTCGCGGGCGTGACGGCCATCGACGGCGTCGGATTCCACGTCGACGATGGAGAGCTCTTTGCCATCATCGGCCCCAACGGCGCCGGCAAGACGTCGATCTTCAACTGTCTCAACGGCGTTTACCGGCCGCAGGAAGGATCCATCCAATTCGACGGGGTGGAGATCGTTGGGTCCCGGCCGCACCGGATCGCCGAGCTCGGAATCGCCCGCACGTTCCAGAACATCGAACTGTTCGCCAACCTGACCGTGCTCGACAACATCTTGCTGGGCCGTAATCTGCGGATGAAGTCGGGCGTGTTGGCGTCGGCCCTCTATTGGGGACGGGCGCAGAAGGAGGAAACCGAGCATCGGCGGCGGGCCGAGGAAATCATCGACTTCCTCGAGATCGAGGCATACCGCAAGAGCCTGGTCGGCATGTTGCCCTACGGAATCCAGAAACGAATCGAGCTAGGTCGGGCGCTGGCGATGGACCCGAAACTACTCTTACTGGACGAGCCGGCGGCCGGGATGAATCTCGAAGAGACTGAAGATATGGCTCGATTCATCCTCGACATTCAGGAGGAGCTCGGAGTGGCAACGATCCTGGTCGAACACGACATGGGTCTCGTCATGGACATCGCAGATCGGGTCATGGTTCTCGACTTCGGGGAAAAGATCGCCGAGGGCGTACCTGCGGACGTGCAGCGCAATCCCGACGTGATCAAGGCCTATCTCGGAGAAGAGTTCGAATTGCCCAAGGAAGATCCGGCCAACGCGGAAACGGGGGAGTCAGTATGACCAGCACGCTCGAGCAGTCTCGACCCGAGGCCAGATGGCTCGGTGTAAAGAGTATCCCTGAACTCCTGCGTTCGATTGCCCGCGAGGAACCCGACACGATTGCATTGCGTGAAAAAGAGTTCGGCATCTGGCAGGAAACCACCTATGCCGGCTACTACGAACTCGTGCAGGCAGCAGCAATGGGTATGTGGGCCCTTGGAGTTCGGCCCGGTGACAAGGTAGGAATTCAATCCGAAAACAGGATCGCCTGGGTCGTTTCGGACATCGCCGCCCAATCGATCCAAGCTGCCTCGGTCGGCCTCTATCCAACCAACCCGGCCGCCGAAGTCGAGTATCTCCTCGGCCATTCCGAGGCAAAGCTAGTTATCGCAGAGGACCAGGAACAGGTCGATAAAGCCCTCGAAGTCAAGGATCGCTTGCCGAACCTGACCAAGATCATCTACGTCGAACCCAGGGGAGTGCGGTCGTATGACGATCCGATGCTTATGTCATGGGACGTCTTCCTGGGTCTGGGCCGTGCCGCGCTCGCAGAGAACCCCGCGCTGGTCGACGAGCTGATCGACGAAATCGATCCAGAAGACGTCGGCACTTTGGTGTACACCTCGGGCACGACCGGCCCCCCGAAGGGGGCGATGCTGTCGCACAACAACATGGTTTGGGTTTCGGAAAGCGGCCGACGATTGATCGCCGGGGACGAGATTCCGGAATCGGTTCAGTACCTCTCCTATCTCCCCCTGTGCCACGTATTCGGCCGCTTGTACGATCTCGCCGGCGCGTTGGCGATGAGGGCCACTGTGAATTTCGCAGAGTCAATTGAGACAGTTGTCTCAGACCTTGCCGAGATTCAGCCAACCTATTTCCCCGCTCCTCCTCGTATCTGGGAGAAAATGCACGCCGGTATCCAGATTCGGATGACCGATGCCTCGGCGACCAAGAAGCTCCTCTACAAGGTGTTCTTGGCAGCGGGAATGAAGAACGCCGACCGGCTGATCGAACGTGGTTCGAGAGGACTGTGGGGCGGGTTGGTTCACATCATCGGCGATGCCCTCGTCTACCGCTCACTCAAGAAGAAGCTAGGTATGCAGCGATGCGAGCAGGCCATTAGTGGTTCGGCACCGATCGCGCCCGAGGTTTTGAAGTTCTTCATGGCGCTCGGAATTCCGATCTATGAAGGTTGGGGGATGACCGAAACGACGGCGGTGGGCACGGTCAACTCGGATGGTGAGATTCGGCTTGGCACCATCGGCAAGCCGATCGAAGATGTGGAGATCGAGCTGGCAGACGATGGTGAGATCCTGGTGCGTTCACCGGGCATCTTCAAGGGATACTTCAAGAACCCGGAGGCGACTGCGGAGACGATCCAACCCGACGGGTGGATGCATACGGGCGATGTTGCTGAATGGACCGAGGATGGATTCTTGCGAATCGTCGATCGGAAGAAGGACATCATCATCACCGCCGGTGGCAAGAACATCTCGCCTTCGGAGATCGAGAACAAGCTCAAGATCTCGCCGTTCATCAAGGAGGCCATGGTCATCGGTGATCGACGCAAGTTCCTCACCGCGCTCATCGGGATCGAGTTCGATACGGTCGCCAATTGGGCTTTGCGCAAGGACATCACCTTCACGACGTACCGCGATTTGTCCGAGAAACCCGAGGTGATCCAACTCATCCAGAGGGCGGTCGATGAGGCCAACGAGCATTTCGCCAGAGTCGAGACTGTGAAGAAGTTCGTTCTGATTCCCAAGGAACTGGATCACGAAGAGGGTGAGTTGACTGCGACGCAAAAGATCAAGAGGCGAGTGCTTTCCGATCAGTTCTCGGAGATGATCGAAGGGATGTACGCGTGACGACGTTCCTCCAGGCCACAGTTGCGGGCTTGTCTCTCGCCTCGATCTACATGCTGTTGGCCCTTGGTTTCGTGATCATCTACAAGTCAATGCAGGTGTTGAGCTTCGCTCATCCGGCCGTGATGCTATTTGCGGCCTACATGGTCTCGTGGATGGCGACCGACCCGACCGGCCAGAGATCGTGGAAACTGAACTTCTGGTTGGCGTTGTTTCTGGGAGTGGTTGCCGCCGGCGTGATGGGATGGCTCGCCGAACGGATCGCGGTTCGCCCCATGATTGGCAAGCCACTATTCGCGATTGCAATCTTGACCATCGGACTGGACATCGCGATTCGGACACCGGTCAACAACCTCATCGGCGTCAACATCAGGGCGGTCGGCGACCCTTGGGGTTTCGGGACCTGGCAGCTGGGCGGCGTAGTAATCCAACATCGCGGGGTGGCTATGATCGTCACGGCTTTCATCGTTGGGAGCCTCCTATTCGCCTTCTTCCGCTACTCGCGAATAGGTCTGGCAATGCGAGCAACGGCCATGGATCAAGAAGTCGCCCTCGCGCAAGGAATCAGTGTCGGCCGGATATTCTCCCTCGCCTGGGTAATGGCCGGCGGCATGGCGGCGCTGGCGGGAACGTTTGCCGCGACGGACCTTGGCGGCCTCACCCAGAGCAGCTATATCGTGGCGCTGAAGGCCTTGCCGGCGATTGTGGTCGGCGGCCTCGACTCCATTGGAGGGGCCGTCGCCGGGGCGTTGATCATCGGCCTGGCGGAGGCGTATACGGCTACCTATCAGAGCCAGTATCTCGGGTTCCTCGGAGGGAACTTCAGTCAAGTAGTGCCCTATCTCGTTCTTCTGATCGTGCTGCTGATCAAGCCCTACGGGATGTTCGGGACTGAAGAGATCGAGCGGGTATGAGGGGTCGCCCCGCACTCTTCACCAGGTACGAGGCGGATAGTGCCGTCCTTCCGACCAACACGCAACGCCTCTGGTTTGTGATTGGGATAATCCTGGTGGCGATCCTGCCGATCTGGCTTCCGCGCGACTGGATGATTCTCATCGCCACAGCCTTTATCGCCTCGGTTGGTGTCATCGGGTTGAACCTGATCACCGGATACGCCGGACAGGTTTCGCTGGGGCACGCCTTCTTCCTGGGAATCGGGGCCTATACAGGAGCGGCCCTCGGAGGCGCGGCAACCGACAAAGTGACAGGCCTTGGCCTCGATCTGATCATCTGGTTGCCTGCGGCCGGCCTGGCTGCCGGTCTCGTCGGAGCGATTATCGCCCCCATCGCAGTTCGTTTGAAGGGCCTCTACCTCGCATTCCTGACCCTTGGTCTGGTCTTTGTCGGTGAGCACATCTTCCGTGAGTGGGAGTCGGTGACGGGCGGACCTGGAATCGGTCGGGAACCCGGTCAGTTGAGCTTCCTCGGGTGGAGGTTCGACATCGACGGAACCATCGGCGGTTTCGACGTAACTCGTGAGCAACAGATCTACTGGCTCGGACTGGTCGTGCTGATCATCATGGCCTTCATGGCGAAGAACCTCGTTCGCTCCCGAATCGGACGAGCCTTCGCCGCCATCCGCGACCGTGATATCGCCGCCGAGGTGATGGGGATAGACCTCACCCGTTACAAGGTGCTGGCCTTTGCCGTGTCTTCGTTCTATGCCGGAGTTGGAGGAGCATTGCTGTTCACGGTGACAGGATTCGTCAACACCAATTCATTCAATCTTCTCCTCTCGATCAACTACATCGCCATGGTGGTCATTGGCGGAGCAGCGAGCATTGCCGGATCCATCATGGGAGCGGCCTTCCTGACTCTTCTACCGCGCATGATCGACGCCGCAGGCGACGTCATTCCGTTTCTCGAGGTCGGCTCGCAGGGCATCCTGAGCACATCCCAGCTCGAGAGGATTATCTTCGGTGTGTTGATCATCGGCTTCCTGATCTTTGAACCCATGGGTCTATACGGTATATGGATACGAGTTCGCAACTACTGGAAGGCCTGGCCTTTCTCGTACTGAGGGTTCCGGGGCAACCCGGATGTAATGAATAGGAGGAGGAACGTGAGACGACTAGGAAGATGGAGGGTCTTGGCGATGCTGGCGGTGTTTGCCCTTGTGGTAGCCGCTTGCGCGCAGGACACCGAGGACACCGAGGACACCACGGCGGACACGGAAGCCCCAACGGCGACCGAGACGACCGCGGCGCCGACACCAACCGAAACGACAATGGCCGACGA